>JABVCK010000005.1 GCA_013540605.1 Bacillota bacterium | reverse complement strand
GCAATATTCCCCACTGCTGCCTCCCGTAGGAGTCTGGGCCGTGTCTCAGTCCCAGTGTGGCCGGTCACCCTCTCAGGTCGGCTACCCATCGTCGCCTTGGTGGGCTGTTATCTCACCAACTAGCTACTGAAAATATTACACCAGCTGTTTTTTTGTCACTGTTTTTATCATTAAAAATGCAGGTTAAGGCAACGAGGCCGTACAACCTGCATCGATTTATATGCAAACCATTTTATTGTCATTTTTTATTGTCATTAGATAAAAACACCTTTGATAAAAGAAAGCCTATTTCTTCCGTATGACAACGGTTTTCTTCCACGCGTGAAGTCCCAGAGCCACCCCTATGACACCATAAGCAACAAAAGCTCTGAAGAACTCACCGATCTGCGCCTCACCGAAGAGGTTGTTCCCTGCCTTTGGCGAAACTATAAATAGGGTATGGAAGAGGATAACTCCAAGGATTGCCTGACCGTTCGTTGCCTTGGTAACCGATGCTCCTCCCAGAAGTATGGCGGCAATCGCGAATGTAGCTACCTGTACGTGGCTGCCATATGTCGACAGCGTACCTATATTCTGCAGGAAGATTATCTGTCCCCATGCTGCCAGTATTGTTGAAATAACCACAGCTATTTGCCTTGTCCTGTCAACATCTATCCCTGAAATTTTGGCAATATGCAAGTCCTGGCCAATGGTCCTGAAGTCCTGTCCCAGTTTAGTTTTTAAAATCAGCGAATTAAACAGACACAGTGCCAGGATTGCCACAGTGGTAGCAATCGGCAATTTAACGGTTCTTAAGGGTGACTTAGCACTTATTATATAGAAGCTTGTTGCAAAAATGCCTATACACAGCAGTATCCGCCATGCAAGTTTGAAATGACTGTACTCTCTACCGTTCTTTCTTTGCATGTAAAAGTTTATCAGTATTATAATTAACGCTGCAACGGATGCTGCCGCTAAAACCTCAAACAGAGGAAGCTTCAGCAGATTGTCGAGGGAATACGTTAAATTGCCACCCTTTGATAGGTCTATGGTGTTCGTGATACCTATGCCCCTGGTTAGTACAAGGACCTCATCCTTCATAGGTATCAGGGTTCCGACCAAAAACAGCAGGATAAACTGGTAAATCCCTGTGGCAAAGAACCCTGCGATCATGCTGGAAATCATCTCCTGGCCCTTGGTTCTATTCAGCAGCTTGGCCGTCAGGATGCCAAAGAGTATCGCCATTGGCGTCGACAGGGCGATACACGCCATGAAACCGGCAAAGCCTCCAATATGCCAGTGTTTTACCGCAATGATCGCAAACTGCCCGGCCATGGCGCCTATGACTATACCGAAATTTAGACCCAATCCCGCAATTACCGGTATTATAAGGGCAAGAACCAGGAAGGCGTTCCGTGTAATCCTTGTCATTAGTTCGTTGACGATGTAAAGCATAGGCAGTTTGGAAAAATAAACGCCCAATAGACATACAATGACGAATAACACTGGAACGCTGCTGTCTACCAGGAACCTTTTGATAGCATTCTTGCTGTCTGACTTGTCTGTTTTATTGACAACTACCTTGCTGACTTCAGCCATTATGCTTCCCCCCCAACCTTAGTCAGTGCATATAGTATTATTCCGTTCTGTACTATCATCCTAAGCACCTCGGACAGGTTCCCTTCAGGAAACATCTGATTGGCTACCGGCAGAGCAACCGTCAATATCCCCTGGAACAGGAAAACTCCTATAATCGCATGGGATATTCTTGCCTTTCTGGTTGAAGCTCCCCCGATCAGCACTGCGGCAACGGCCGGGAAGGCCATATAAAGAGGATCCAGATACAGCGAAAGAAAACCGTAGCTCTGTGAATATACTATAATACCTATAGCTCCGATAACGGTTGATAAAACCGTTCCAATAATCCTGTTTTTGTCCACATCTATCCCGGATGCGGCGGCAAACCTGGGGTTGTCTCCGGCTGCCCTTAACGCAATTCCGGCTTTGCTTCTTGAGAAAAGCCATACAATAAAGCAGGACCCAAAGAAGAAGAGCAACAACCCGGTAGGGATTTTTGTCCCACCGATATAAAAAGCCATAAAATTGTTAAGAACCCCTCCATAGCTTGAATCCAACGCGATTGTAACCCTTAAGCCTTTACCGATAGGCCAGACCATCTCGGGATGATTAAAGGGCAGCGTTACCCAGCCTATCTGCATGAAGGAAACTATTGAAAACCCGGTATAGGTCGCTACCAACATTTCAGAACCCTTTATTCTATTAAGAAGCATCCCGTATACGAGACCGGACGCTACTGCAAAGGGTAGGGCAATAAGAACTGCGGAGATAAAGCCGCGGCCCAACGCCGGGGAAGTCAGCCCAAACTCAATGGTTATAAGGGCTCCCAGCAGCCCGCATATAACCCCGATAGGAAGCGCAAAGTTCGGACCTGTGCCGCATTGTATGGATGGAATCATTGCCAGCGCCAGGACGCCAAACATGCCGAACCTTCTTATGACATCGGAAGAGATAAGGCCAAAGTCCTGCTTCAATACTACCGCCGTAATACAAAGGGCTATAAAGAGCGCTAATATTATAAGTCGTGGAAGCCCTAGCTGTTTTATAAAATTCTTGACAGTTGCACCCATATTACACGGCCTCCTTACTTTGCAGTTTACGGTATTCTCCTGCCATCATCAGGCCAAACTCCCTGTCGCTTGCGCCGGGCGCAAGGATGCCTTCAACCTTTCCGTCTGAGATGATCGCAATCCTGTCGCATATGGAACGGAGTTCAACCAGTTCGCTGGAAGTCATGACTATGGTCATTCCTAACTCCTTGTTGAGCTTTACCAGCAAATCAAGGACCAGCTTCTTTGCGCCGATATCTATGCCCCGGGTAGGTTCGGATACAAACAGCACTTCGGGGTCCAACGTCAATGCCCTTGCAACGCACACCTTCTGCTGGTTGCCCCCGCTTAGCTGCCTTGTCAGCTGTTGAGGCCCTCTGCATCTTATGTCCAGGTCCTTGATTATTTTGTTTGCATGTTCTCTGGTAGCTTTAACGTCTATCTGATCAAAAAAGCCAAATCTTTTTAGAAACTTGCCCTTAACCTGCATAGTCGTAACGGCAATATTATGCTCTATCGATGAATCGAGCAGCAGGCCTACTCCTCTCCTGTCTTCGGAAACAAAGGCCAGACCTTTTTTCAACGCCTGTTTTGTATTGTTAAGCTCCAGTCTTTCTCCGGCGAGATAAACTTCGCCGCTGCCCGGGTACAGCCCCATTATGCCGTTGGCGATGCCTACCTTGCCCTGTCCCGCAAGTCCGCCTATCCCCAAGATCTCTCCCTTAAAAACCTTTAAATCTATACCTTTAACTTCCTCTCCGGGCATTTGGACTTTGAGGTCTTTTATTTCGAGAACAATCTCTTTATCTGAAACAGCTTGTTCTACCACTTCAGTTTTGCCGGTTATCTCTATTTTTCTCCCCACCATGAGTTCCGCAAGCTCTACAACGCTCGTATCTTCTGCCTTCCTGGTTGCAACCAGCTCGCCATCCCTCAGAATAGTAACAGTGTCCGCTGCCTGTAGAACTTCAGTCAACCTGTGGGTTATAAATAGTATGGCTATTCCGGACGCCGATAACTGCTTCATTGCAGCTATAAGTCTGTCTGCCTCACTTTCAGCGAGAACCGCAGTGGGTTCATCGAAGACCAGGAGCTTTATGCCGGTTTTGTCTATCTCCCTGGCAATCTCTATAAACTGCATATGCCCGACAGGAAGTCCCGCCACCCTTGCCCATTCTTCAATTCCGATTCCCAGGGTATCCAGGGCCTTTCTCGCATCACTGTTCATGGCCTTGGTGTTCAGGGTCTCCATCCCCTTGCTTTTAGACAATTTGCTTATAAAGTTGGCCTTCGTTATCTCCCTGTTTACTTTAATATTTTCAGTGACTGTAAAATTCGGTATGAGCATGAACTCCTGATGGACCATGCCAATTCCCTGTTTCATTGCCTCATAGGGCGATTTTATGTCCACCTTTTCGCCGTCTATATACACTTCCCCGCTAAAACCGCCTGTGGCATGGATTACCGGCATACCGAAGAGCACATTCATGAGGGTTGATTTGCCGGCGCCGTTCTCCCCCACCAACGCATGTATTTCTCCAGGCTTAACCGACAGGCTGACGTTCTTCAATACCTTGTTGCCGTAGTATTCTTTTTCGATATTCTTCATCTCAAGTGCGTATTCTTTTTCCACCTGGGTCACCACCTTCTGAATTCAATCAAAAGGTAAGGCTGCCTCTCACGGCAACCTTACCTTATCTGACTTCATGCCTTCTTGGCGTATCCTAGAAAGTAAGGAAATCTATCAAGCATAAGAAATAGTTGTCGTATTTTACTCCGCCTTCTTCCAGCGTCGACAGTTCAATATCCATGCCTGCATATTCCTTGAAGGCTTCTTTAATCTTGTCAACATCTATTTTGCCGTTGGTGTTTCCTTCAATCCAGTCTATGGCGTATTCAGCTCCGCCTTCAACAAACATCATGGCAACCGGTACCGGCCAGGTGGAAGTCCTTCCTGTCATACCCTTTTCAGCCATGATTCTTTTAATCTCGTCTACCAAGTAGCCGATATCAGCCTTCTTGTCTTCGGGTATTTCAATACCTAAAGCTGACGGGAAGCCATGGTAAGGCGACGGGCAGCAGGGCTGCGGGTATATAGCTCCTGTATCCACTACGGCTTTAATCAGCGGAACCTGCATTGCACAGTTTGTGCTGAAGAACGCGGTATCCTTGCCATACTTCGCAACCATTTTCGGCACGTCTTCAAGGATGAACTGCTGGGCACCCGATACTCCGGCATCACCGGTCGGGTCCGGAGCTGTAGCGTCTACAAACTCAATACCAAGTTTTTCGCATTCTGATCTAAAAATATCTCTCCTTGCTGAAAGAAGAGGATAGGCCATATGTCTCGGGAATGTATAGTGGACAAATACCTTTGCCCCCTGCTTCTTGGCCTGGGCCGGTATCGTATAACCCATTGCCAGTTCATCCGGCTGGAAGATCAGATCGGCTAATCCTGCTATAACATCGGGGTCTTCGCCAGGTACCCCTGCTATAATCAGAAGGTCATCCCTTATTTCCTTAACCTTCTTTAAAGCTGCCGCGGTACCCGGAACTGCCTGAACGATAACCAGCGCTTTTACATCCGGATCCGAAGCCATAGTTACCATGTTTGCTATGGTAGTTTCCTGCTCATCCATGAATTTGTCCGGGAAAGTCATATGAATTATATGTTCCGGACCATACTTTTTCATTACGTTTTCTGCCGCTCTGTACTCTTCCTCGTTCTGTACAACCGTGTTTGTCATTATGCCTATTTTCCAGTTGTCAGTCTTCTCCTCGGCCGGCGGCGTAGAAGCTTGCTGCCCACAGGCAGTTAAACCAACCACCAGCATAACGGCTAATAAAACAGCCAAAAGTCTCTTTGTCACTAAAAAGCCCCCCTTTTATTTATTGTTCCAGTATTTCTTAATTGCTAAAGACGGTTCTAATCCTTACCCTCCCCACCCCCCCGTTTTATTATCTATGTAGGCTGCAGTTCTGCAATCCCATGTATTGTGACATACTCCCACCGCCTATGCTGGCGCATAGAGGCGGGGGTTTCTCGCTCAATAGCCCTAACGGGCTAAGTATCAACGAGCTATCCCCGTGTGTCCCACGGTTCTTATTAATGTGTAAAATAGTATCTTAAAATAATTCTACACTTTTCTAAAGATTCCTTCATTTTTGTTCAACTACTTTAAGCTATATTATTTAACTAAATACAGATCATCTGTTTTGTGAACTTATTCAAAGCGATACCTTTACCGTTTTCAATCAGTACGATGTTTTCTACCCGCATTCCAAATCGCCCCGGCAAGTAGATGCCAGGCTCCACGCTGAAAGCCATCCCGTTTTCCAGGACAACTTTATTCCCTTCTTTTATGTACGGCGCCTCATGAACGGCCATTCCAATACCATGTCCCGTCCGGTTTAGGAAGTATTGCCCGTATCCAGCTTCCTTTATTATATCCCTTGCCTTCCTGTCCACCTCTTCAGCGGTTACTCCCTGCCTTGCAAACTGCTCTGCTTCGGAATTGGCTTTTAATACGATATTATAAATTTCCTCCTGTTCCGGGGTCGGCTTGCCTACGAATACCGTCCTTGACATATCGGAACAATATCCCTTATACCGGCACCCGAAATCCAGCACTATTATATCCCTCTCCTCTATAGTCCTTTTATCGTCGTTATAATGAGGTTTTGAACTGTTGGGGCCGGATGCTACGATGGGCTCAAAGGAAATGTCGTCGGCGCCTTTTTCGATAAACAATTCTTTTAACCTTTTTGCAATATCTCTTTCCGTCAGACCTGGTCTGATAAACCTGACTATCTCTTCAGCTACCTGGTCGGCTATCAGCGCAGCCTTTTTCATCAGCTTCATTTCTTCCTCATCTTTGATTTGCCGTACATTTTCCATTATCCCGCTGCCATCCAGAAAGTTTGCGCTTATTACCCCTTTTATTGCAATCATGTCGATCGCTCTTATTACATCGTTCACTCCTATGTTCATGCCTTCCAGGTGATATAGGCTGTTGGCTTCATCTATAGCTTTCAGAAATCCGTCGGAGTCACTCCATACAAATATTGTTTCATCATCACCAAGCGCCTCTCTGGTTTCCTCATAATACAGCTCCGGGCATATGAAAAAATGTCTTCCGTCCTTTAATATCGCAAGGGCCTTGAACCTCTCACAGCTCATTGAACTTAAACCGGTCAAATACTCAAGGTCTGTACTGGTTCCTATGAATAATAAATCCATGCTCTCTTTCTTCATTCGCTCCGCGATCTCATTAACCTTAGAACATAGTTTCATCGCATGCATCTCCTCTTCATAAATTTTTGTAACATTAAAATATCCCTGATATGCAATTAATTATATTCGACAACTATCATATATATCCTGTTGTCTCTGCTAAATTTTCACAGAATTGTAATGTATACCTGCCATAAAAAAAATTCGTCCCGTATTCGGGACTAAAGGCGCTCTATATTAGTCTATTATACCATTTATGGGACAAGCGTTGTCTATCAATTAATTGCTAGTTCCCTCCGAAACTTCTCCAGTATTTTCTTTTCTATCCTTGAAACGGTCATCTGTGAAACCTTGAGGTCTTTGGCAATCTGCGATTGCGTACGCCCTTTAAAATACCTATCTTTCAATATCTTCAGTTCTTTTTCATCAAGTTTACTTATACATCTCTCAATATAATCCCTGTTCTCTATCTTCTGCAGGTTCAAATCGTTTGCACCGATTAAATCGCTTAATGAAAGGTCCCTGTTTTCATCGCTGTTATTATACGGCTCGTCCAGTGACTGGAGAGAATACACCCCACCGGCTTCCATGGCCTCCAGCACTTCTTCCTCGGTCACGTTTAGATACTCCGCCAGCTCAGGCACTCTTGGATTTCTATTGTATTCCTGCGCAAGAGCTTCCTTAGCCGATTGAATCCTTTTAGAAAGCTTTTGCAACCTCCTTGGCACGCGTATCATCCATTCCTTGTCCCTGAAATATTTTTTAATCTCCCCGATTATGGTGGGTGTTGCAAAGCTTGAAAATTTGTAGCCCCGGCTTATATCAAACCTTTCTATGGCATTTATGAGACCGATGGATGCAATTTGAAACAGGTCCTGGTATTCCACCCCTCTGTTTATATATTTTTTTGCCAGTATCTCTGCAAGGTAGATATATTTTTCGAAAATTGCATTTCTTAAGCCAGGGTTCTTGCTCTCAATATATAACTCAAAAAGCTCCTTCTCGTCCATATCTCCTACGAAATCCGTATCAACCGTGCCTTCTTCATAATTCTTACTAATCATGTTAAACCCCCATATACTTTTTCATAGTAAGATTGAACCCTGAATCCGGCAGGACTTCAAAATCGACTTCGTCCATAAGGGTCCGTATTATGAAAATTCCTAGCCCTCCTTCTTTGGGGTTTTCTAAATCAGGAGCTTTTACATCCTTTTCTTTAACACCGCAACCCTTGTCTGCAATACTTACAGTAAGGCCGGTTTCATCTATCACAAACTTCACCCTGTATTCTTTATACTCATCACAGCAGCCATGCTTGATCGCATTGGTACACGCTTCAGCCAAAGCCAGTTTAATATCCTCTATAGCCTCCACATCAAAGCCCATCCTGTTAGCTATCCCTGAAACCGTCAATCTGGCAACGCTCACATATTCCGGCTTGTTCGGCAAAACGAGGACAATCTCATCCACAAAATCATCCCTCCAAAATGAAAATTTTATCGAGCCCCGTGATGAGGAATAACTTCATCACATTAGGTTTCAGGTTTTTTAGATAAATATTCTTATCCTGCTCCTTTATCCTCTTCAAAGCCCCGATAAGGACTCCCAAACCAGTGCTGTCCATATAGCTCAATTCCTTGCAGTCCAAATATAAATCGTCAATCTTTTCCTCAAAAGCGCTGTTTAATGCCTTCTTAAACTCCGCAGCCGAATAAATATCTATTTCACCTTTTAATTCTGCCATCCATCTAGCATTGTCCTTGTCGTAATAACAGTTTATGCTGTCCATATTATTTTTACCCCCTTTGCTGTGCTTCACACAGTATTATTCAAATATTTATTCTTCGCTTTCAATCTTTGCTATCGATACGACAGAATTATCCTTATTGAACTTCATGAGCGTGACCCCCTGGGTTATTCTGCCCAATCTGGAAATTCCTTTAACGTTAAGCCTGATAACTATACCGTCCTTTGTAATGAGCATAATATCATCATTTTCACCTACTACTTTTATCCCGACTATATCTCCGGTTTTCTTGGTAATCTTATAGGTTTTTAATCCTTTCCCGCCTCTGTTCTGGACACTATACTCGTCAATGTCGGTTCTCTTGCCGTATCCCCGCTCAGACACGATGAGAAGGTCGGCATCCTGTTTCACAAGGTCCATCCCTACCGCTTTATCGCCTTTAGCAAGTGTTATACCCTTAACGCCGTGGGCAGTTCTGCCCATACTTCTTACGTCGTCTTCCTTAAACCTTATGGAATAGCCTTTCTTTGTCACCAATAGTATCTCATCGTTCCCTTCAGTGAGCTTAACCCCGATCAATTCATCATCTTCCCTAAGCCCTATTGCCTGAAGTCCGTTCTTTCTATAGGAGTTATATTCAGATAACGGCGTCTTCTTAACCAATCCTTGCTTTGTAGCAAAAAACATATATTTGTCGTCGTCATACTCCTTTATCGGGATGACGGCGGTTACCTTCTCTGTGCTCTCAAGCTGCAGCAGGTTAACTATAGCCGTCCCCTTGGCCTGTCTCCCGGCCTCGGGCACCTCAAAGGCCTTCAACCTATACAGTTTCCCAAGGTTTGTAAAGAACAGGATGTAGTTATGGGTGGAGGTAATAAAGATGTTCTCGACAAAATCTTCGTTCTTTGTTGTTAGGGCTGTCACTCCCCTTCCTCCCCGTCTCTGGCTCCTGTAAGCGTCAGCGGGAACCCTCTTTATATATCCAAAGTGGGTCAGGGTTATTGCTACCTCCTGCTCTTCGATCAGGTCTTCAACATTGAAATCCTCTGCCTCGTGGGTTATCTTTGACCTTCTCTCATCGGCATATTTTTCTTTTATCTCTATGAGTTCTTCCTTTATGATGCTGTTCAACAGCTCTTCCTTTTCCAGTACCTCTTTGTAATAACGTATCTTTTCCAGTAGTTCCTTATACTCTAAATCTATTTTTTCCCTTTCAAGACCGGTAAGTCTTTGCAGCCTCATATCCAGTATAGCCTGGGCTTGTTTTTCCGAAAGGTTGAACTCGTTCATCAGGCCTTCCTTGGCGACCTGGACGTTTTCCGAGCCCCTTATCAGTTTGATTACCCTGTCCAGATTGTCCAGGGCAATCTTCAATCCTTCAAGTATATGAGCCCTGTCCTCCGCCCTGTTCAGGTCATAGATAGTCCTTCGCGTGATGACTTCCTTTTGATGCTCAACGTATTTCACAAGGATTTCCTTCAGGTTAAGGATCCTGGGCTGGCCATCCACCAGAGCAATCATTATTATGCTGAAAGTATCCTGGAGCTGGGAATACTTGTATAGAAGGTTCAGCACAACCTTGGGATTGACATCCCTTTTCAGCTCAATTACAATTCTCATACCCTTACGGTCGGATTCATCCCGTATGTCCGAGATGCCCTCTATCTTCTTGTCCCTTACCAGGTCTGCAATTTTTTCAATAAGCTTTGATTTATTCACCTGGTAAGGTATCTCATTTATAATTATCGCATTCCTGTTTCCGGCTTGGGTTTCAATGTTTGCCTTGGCCCTTACGGTTACTTTTCCCTTGCCTGTCATATATGCTTCCTTTATGGAGTTCTTTCCCATTATGATAGCCCCGGTAGGAAAGTCCGGACCTTTTACTGCTTTTACCAGTTCTTTTATCTCAACATCGGGGTCATCTATGACCTTTATGACTCCATCTATTACTTCACCAAGGTTGTGCGGGGGTATGCTGGTGGCCATTCCTACAGCGATCCCGGATGCGCCGTTTACTAAAATGTTAGGAAACCTTGACGGTAAAACAACAGGTTCCTTTAAGGTCTCATCGAAGTTTGGGATAAAATCCACGGTCTCCTTGTTTATATCCCGCAGCATCTCCAAGGCTATCTTGGACATACGCGCCTCGGTATAACGCATGGCGGCAGCACCGTCTCCGTCGATAGAACCAAAGTTGCCGTGTCCGTCAACCAGCGGAAGCCTTGTGGAAAACTCCTGGGCCATTCTCACCATAGCTTCATACACCGCGGTATCGCCGTGGGGATGGTATTTACCAAGTACGTCTCCGACGATACGGGCAGATTTTCTATGGGGTTTATCGGGAGTCAGCCCCAGCTCATTCATCGCGTATAGTATTCTTCTGTGAACGGGCTTCAGACCGTCCCTAACATCGGGAAGAGCCCTGCTGACAATTACGCTCATCGCGTAATCAATGTATGATTTTTTCATTTCCTGCTGTATATCAACAGGAACTATGCTTTCCTTTGCCTGTGCCATAAAATTTCCCCCTTATATTGGGGACATTCCTCCAGATTACAGCTTGCAGATCACAGTTCACAGGTGTCCGGGTTAGGTCTTTGGGTTTTTACCCCATAACCTAGCCCTGACGTCTGTCATCTGTCATCTGGTAACTGGCAACTGATAGATGGTGTGTCCCCTGACATTAAATATCCAGATTCGTTACGTATTTTGCGTTCTGCTCGATAAACTCCCGACGCGGCTCCACCTTTGTACCCATCAGGGTAGTGAATATCTCATCCGCTGTAATGGCATCTTCTATGGATACCTGGAGTAGGGTTCTCGTCTTGGGGTTCATAGTGGTTTCCCATAGCTGCTCCGGGTTCATCTCTCCGAGACCCTTATACCTCTGTATATCCACCTTATTTCTGTCCTTTTCCTCCAGCAGTTTGTTCAACTCCTTGTCGGAATAGACATAGGTTTCTTCTTTTCCGTCCTTTATCCTGTAAAGGGGCGGCTGTGCTATGAACAGATGCCCTCCATCTATTATTGATCTCATATACCTGAAAAAGAATGTCAGCAGCAGCGTTCTAATGTGGGCGCCGTCCACATCCGCATCGGTCATTATTATTATTTTGCCGTATCTCAGCCTGTCCAAGTCAAACTCTTCATCGATGCCTGTTCCAAAGGCCGTTATCATTGCCCTGATTTCTTCGTATAGAAGAATTTTGTCAAGGCGAGCCTTCTCCACGTTGAGTATTTTGCCCCTGAGAGGAAGAATGGCCTGGTACCTCCTGTCCCTGCCCTGTTTTGCAGAGCCCCCTGCAGAATCTCCCTCAACAAGGTATATTTCACACAGGTCCGGGTCTTTCTCAGAGCAATCGGCCAGTTTCCCGGGGAGGGATGTGTTTTCCAGGACATTTTTCCGCCTTGTCAGCTCCCTTGCCTTTCTGGCCGCTTCTCTTGCACGGGCGGCCAAAATGGCTTTTTCGATCATTACCCTTGCCATCGCCGGGTTTTCCTCAAGACAGGTAGAAATTGCCTCGACAGCTATGGACTCCACGATGCCCCTGACTTCACTGTTCCCAAGCTTTGTCTTTGTCTGTCCTTCGTACTGGGGATTAGTCAGTTTAACCGATATAACGGCCGTTAGCCCTTCCCTTACGTCTTCCCCGGAAAGGTTTTTATCACTGTCCTTTATAAAATTATGTTTCCTGCCATAGTCATTTATAGCTCTTGTCAGGGCTGCTTTAAAACCGCTTAAGTGGGTACCGCCCTCATGGGTGTTGATGTTATTTGCAAAGGAAAATATGTTTTCAACATACCCATCGTTATACTGCATAGCCACTTCAACAACACATTCTTCCTTATTCCCTTCAAAATACAATGGCTGCTTGTGCAGTACTTCCCTGTTCCTGTTCAGGTGTGCGACAAATTCAATAAGCCCACCCTCATAGTGCAGTGTATTTTCTTTTCCGTCCCTTTCGTCCTTCAGTATGATCTTAATTCCCTTGTTCAAAAAAGCCAGCTCTCTCAGCCGGTGTTCGAGGATTTCATATTCGAAATTGATATCTTCAAATATCAGCGCATCCGGCATGAAGGTAATCTTTGTACCGGTTTTGTTTGTTTCCCCAAGTTCCGTCAATTCACTGGCGGCCTTGCCCCTTTGATAGCTTTGCCTGTATACTTTGCCGTTTCTCATTACTTCAACCTCAAGATACTCAGAAAGGGCATTAACAACGGAAACGCCGACCCCGTGAAGTCCTCCGGAAACCTTGTATCCCTTGCCGTCAAACTTACCTCCGGCGTGCAGCATGGTAAGAGCAACTTCAACCGCAGGTTTCCCGATTTTGGGGTGAATCCCTACCGGAATTCCCCTTCCGTTGTCTGTTACCGTAACAGAGTTGTCTTTGTGTACAACAACGCTTATAATATCGCAGTAGCCTGCCAAAGCTTCGTCTATGCTGTTGTCAACCACTTCATAGACTAAGTGGTGCAAGCCCCTGGGGCCTGTACTGCCTATATACATTCCGGGCCTTTTTCTTACAGCTTCCAATCCTTCCAGGACTTGTATCTGGCTTTCGTCGTATACGTTTGCAATATCTTTATCTGCCACAATTTTACCCCCTCTGTTTGTGTTTTCAATTAGCATCCTGGCAGCAGCCTATATAAACTACAAAAAGACTCCAGGTAACCCCAGAGCCGGTGCTTATGTTCGCTAAACAGATGAAATATCCTGCATAAAACCTGCTCTTTTGCACAAAGTAGCTGAAGATATAGGAGAAAAATAGACAACGCTTTTCCTTACCCTTTTCTTATTTCTATTTTTTTCAACCTTTTCCGCAATTATTATGGATTTTGTCTCCTCGTCAGAAATTCTCTCGATAAATCCCTCTTCTTCTGCGATTTTTATGAATTCGATGGTATCCTTAGACCGTGTATTGGAATTCAGATCTATTATTGCGATAACATCTTCCAGGTGAACTACCACATTTTTTCCCAGATGCAGGAACATCTTAGCCCTCCCCTATCATCACGTAGAATCCCTTTCCTCTGTTATTATACCACTATTTACCGTAAAAACCTTTCCCTGTTTATTACTTTTTTTCATTATTTCGGACAGGCCGGTACATGTTATAAAAACCTGTACATGCTCCAGGTTGTTCAAAATATACTCCTGCCTTTGCGGGTCCAGTTCGGACATTACATCGTCCAGCAGTAAAACAGGATATTCTCCTGTTTCTCCTTTAATCAACTCGATCTCCGATAGTTTCATCGATAGCGCTGCTGTCCTTTGCTGTCCTTGGGACCCGTACTTTCTCACATCTGTTCCATTCACGCTGACCCCAAGGTCTTCCCGGTGGGGACCAAAACCCGTAACCCCTGTTCTGATGTCCTTTTCCTGCATTTCTTTAATGCTGTCTCTAAACATTCTCTCTATTTCACTGCGGCCTGTTTCCTCATCAAATTCCACACAGGAGCAGTAATCTATCTCAAGTTCTTCAGTACCCCTGGTAATCGTCCTATGCATTGATTTTGCAAGCATGGACAGCTTCTTTACAAATTGTATCCTGTCATATATTATCTTTGACCCGTAATGGGCAAGCTGTTCGTCCCAAACAGCCAACGAATCCCTTTTATCCTTCCTGTAGGGTATTTCCTTTAAAAGCGAATTCCTTTGTATCAACACCCTGTTATAACTGTTGAGAGAGTAGTAATACGACCGCTTCATCTGTATTATTTCCTGGTCCATGAATCTTCTTCTGAAACCGGGGCCTTCTTTAACCAGTTTTAGTTCCTCCGGAGAAAAAATCACTGCACTAAGGTTGCCCAGCAGTTCACCCCTCTTCTTTATGTCTATTCCGTTAACCCTTACCTTCTTATTCTTGCCGCTAATCCCAACTTCTATAGCTTTCTGTATATCCCGCGTATGAAATACATTGCCTTTCATGTACAGGGACCCGGTTCCCCACCGGATAAGCTCCTTATCGATCTGCGTCCTGTATGATTTTCCGGTTGACAGGTAGTGAATCGCCTCAATTATATTAGTCTTACCCTGGGCGTTATTTCCAACCAAAAAATTAAAGTTCGGGCTGAACTCCGTTTCCTGTTCTCTATAGTTCCTGTAATTGACGAGTTTGAGGTGCTCAAGGTACAAATAAATACACCCCTATCGAGTATATCATAATTTATAAGGTATGGGGACACACCGCTGCGATCGGGTATTCCTTGCCGCGGAATGTCCCCGATATACAAACATATGTTCTTATTTAAAGCGCTTTTATTCTCACGCCATCGTCTACTTCCACAATATCGCCGGAGAAAATTTTCATGTTCCTCTGGTTTACTATTCGACCGTTAACCCGTACCCTTCCGTCAAGTATCATGAATTTAGCCTCTCCACCGGTAGAAGCAGCTCCAGAAAGCTTCAAGATTTGACTTAGGGTGATATAGTCTCCTTTAATCTTTATTTCCATCTAAACATCTCCTATTATGCTATAACTCTTACCGGCAGCAGCAGGTAAACATATGCCTCACTATCTAACGGTTTAATTATACATGGACTTACATTGGTAGTAAACTCCATGGTTATTAATTCACTTTCGATAACTTTAAGTACATCAATCAAATACTTTGAATTGAAAGCAATTTCTATATCCTTTCCTTCAGTAACTACATTAATCTCTTCATGAACTTCCCCGATTTCCGCATTGGACATGACTTCGATTTTTTCTTCGCTTATCTTTAGCTTTATTAAATTGTTCTTCCCCTCTCTGGCAAGCAAAGACGCTCTTTCGCAGCTTTCGAGAAAATCCAATGTATTAACTTTAACTTTTGTTGTATATTCTTCAGGAATAATTTGCCTATAGTTAATAAAATCCCCTTCCAGAAGCCTCGAAATAACCCTTGTGTTTCCCATGCTGAACATGATTTGATTCCCTGTAAACTCAACATCGACTTTATCCTGTTGATCCTTGTAAATTTTGTATATCTCATTGAGGGTCTTGGATGGTATTACTGCGGAGATAGCATCAGCGTCCTTATCGATGCTTACAGTTCTGAGGGCCAGCCTGAAGCCATCCAACGCTACCATGTTCAGCTGATTCCCCGAACTCTCCAGCAGGGCCCCGGTAAGAATAGGCCTTGTTTCATCAACTGCACATGCAAAAACCGTCTGCCTTATCATACTTCTGAAAAGGTCCTGGGGAAGCCTCATTCTCTTTTCTCCTTCTACTTTATTAAGTTCCGGAAACTCCCCTCCGGCTTGTCCCTGTATATTAAAGCATGAGTTCATGCATTTAATCCGCGCAATATTTCTTTCATCTATTGTGATCTCCACATCTGCAGCCGGCAGTTTCCTGATGATTTCACCCAGCAACCTCGAATCCAGGACTACCCAACCTTGTTCCAGAATTTCAGCGTCTATTCTGCATTCTATTCCCAACTCAAGATCTGTTGCCGTAACCCTTAGCGCCGTTGAACGGCAGTCGAATAGGATCCCCTGGAGAATCGGAAGGGTGGTTCTGGTTGATACAGCTTTTTGAGCGGTAATGATTCCTTCGAGCAAGCTGTCTCTGTTGCAAATGACCTTCATGTGGATAACCTCCAATCCAAATTTTATATATAGAAAAATAATAATAAATAGTAGTAATAGTAGTAGGGGGTGTAGATATGTGGAAAACAGAAGCAATATATAGAGATTCAACAAAGCAGAATGTTAGCTGAATGTTGATAATGTGTAAGTATTTTTCCACATATTAAAGGTTGTAAAAAGGTGATGAAATAGAGCGAAAATAATCAACAGGTTACTAACAAGCTGTTCACAAAAACCTGTTGATTATTTTGTTCTAGCTATTAAGCCTCTTATGTATTTCATTGATGGCCATCCTCAAAGATTCGTCATTCTGGAGCTCGGCTGTGATTTTATCATAGGCATGCATCACCGTTGTATGGTCACGGCCGCCAAACTCCTCTCCAATTTTTGGTAACGACAAATCGGTAAGTTCCCTTGTAAGGTACATTGCTACCTGCCTTGGAAAAGCTATTGAGCGGGTACGTTTTTTCGATTTAAAGTCTTCAATTTTTATTGAATAATACTCGGAGATAACCTTTTTTATCAAATCGACGTTTATTACCCTTGGTTTAGAATTTGAAAAGAAATCCTTAAGGGCTTCCTGTGTCAGGTCAAGGTTTATATCACGGTTCGTAAGGGAAGAATAAGCAACAATCCTTATCAAAGCTCCCTCAAGCTCTCTTATGTTGGATTCTATTTTTTTAGCGATAAATATAAGCACCTCATCGGGTATGATTAGGTTTTCGACATTAGCTTTTTTCTTGAGGATGGCAATTCTTGTTTCAAGGTCAGGGGGCTGTATATCGCAAATAAGACCCCATTCAAACCTTGAACGCAGCCTATCCTCGAGGGTAGGTATCTCCTTAGGAGGTCTGTCGCTTGAGATTATTATCTGTTTGCTTGCCTCATAGAGGGAATTGAATGTATGGAAAAATTCCTCCTGAGTCCGCTCTTTGTCAGCTATAAATTGTATATCGTCGACAAGCAGTACGTCCGTTGTCCTATATCTATTTCTGAATTCTACGTTTTTGTCATCCCTGATTGAATTAATCAGATCATTGGTGAATTTTTCAGAAGTAGTATAAAGAACACGTGTTTTTGGGTTGTTTCGCAGAATATAATGTCCTATTGCATGCATAAGATGTGTTTTGCCCAGGCCCACGCCTCCATATAAAAAAAGAGGATTGTACGCACGGGCAGGAGCTTCGGCTACTGCGAGGGAAGCAGCATGGGCGAAACGGTTGCTGTTTCCTATAACGAATGTGTCAAAGACATATTTTGGATTCAGCATATTCGCGGATTCTGATTCCTGGATGCTATTTCTGCTCTTATTATTGTTCTGACTGTATACATTCGTGTCATTCTCTTCTTCAGGCAGTATGAGTTTAATCTCGTATTCCTTATCAGTGACCTGCTTTAGAGCGTTAAAAATTAAATTGACATATCTGGCCTCAAGTATATTCTTAATAAAATCCGTTGGGACGCTTAGTATTATAATATCATTCTTTTCCTCAACCGGTTTTATAACTTTAAACCAGGTATTAAAGCTTACTTCGGCCAGCTCACCTTTTATTAATTTTAGAGCACTTTCCCAGATTGAAATGAGATTGTCTTGCATATTAATCCTCCTTTAAGGTATGGGGACACACCGCTACAATCGGGTATTCCTTGCTGCGGAATGTCCCCGATCGGTATGGGGACACACCGCTGCTAGTTCACAGATCACAGATCACAGATTACAGGCGTCAGGGTAGGTCTCTGAAGTTTTCATTCTGGCAACCGGGAACTGTTAACTGGCAACTATATTCTGTCAACTGTCGACTTCTATCTGACAACTGGCAACTACGTATAAGGAATGTCCCCCATTATACACCTTGTACTAGTAACAGGTTGTCCACATAAATATAAAAGCGTGTAGGAATAATTTTTATCCCCAGGGAAACTAATAAAAATGTGGAGATAAAGGGGGTAAAATGTTAGTTGTTTGTAAAGATAATATTATGGTAACACGAATAAAATCCAGAATAATAGTAAACAATAAATATTTATACACAAACATATCCACAATATGTGAATAAATTATGTTAATTTATAGTTTTTATCAACAGATTCTATATTATGATAACAGATAATTATGGTGTTATCAATAATTATTGGCAAGATATCCACAAAAAATAACCTGCAAAATAAAATATATCCACAATCTCATTTTCTTGACACCTATTTGTAATAAAGCTATAATCTATATATAAATTGGAGGATTATGCTTTAAAGGATATAAGCTACAAGAAGGGGGTGGACATTATGAAAATGACATACCAGCCGAAAAAAAGGCAGAGAAAAAAAGAGCATGGTTTCATGAAAAGAATGAAAACCAGTTCTGGCAGAAAGGTATTGAGCAGAAGGAGGAAGAAAGGAAGGAAGAAATTGACAGCATAAGGCCGCCGTTGGAGGCCTTTTTTGTAGAATGGGGCATTTTGACTTAAAAGGGCAGGGAAGGATAAGAAGGGATTGAAATGGTGGAAATAATTGCATTAAGAAAGAGCAGAGAATTTGCCAGGGTATATAATAAAGGAAAGAGCAAAGTAAATCCCGTACTTGTCTTATATGTGCTGGAAAACGGCGGGTTCAATAATAGAATAGGCATCAGCGTGAGCCGTAAAGTCGGAAAGAGTGTAGTCAGGAACAGGATAAAGAGATTGATAAAAGAGGTATACAGGAAACAGGCCCATAGGCTGAAAAACGGTTATGATTTGGTTTTTGTATCGCGGGTGCAGGCGAAAAATGCGGATTACAAAGAGATTGAAAAATGGATGGACAACCTATTTTTGAGACATAATCTATACATATAAAGAAGGATTTATTTTATGAAGAGAATACTAATATACGTTATTGAGATATATAGAAAGTATATTTCTCCGATTAAAGCCGGAAAATGCAGGTTTTACCCGACCTGTTCCGAATATTCAATACAGGCGATTGAAAAATACGGTGCATTTAAAGGGACAATAATGGCCGGGAAAAGGATACTGAGGTGTCACCCCTTTAACCCCGGAGGTTATGACCCCGTTAAATAATATACAGATTAGGGGGAGATGGTTTGATTAGGGCAATTGCTCAGCCATTAGGCTTACTTTTAAGTTATATTTTTGGTATAGTAAACAGTTATGGGCTTACCATAGTAATATTTACATTGATTATCAAAGTTGTGTTATTACCCCTTACGTTAAAACAGACAAAATCGATGAAACAGATGCAGGAAATAAATCCAAAGATAAAGGAACTGCAGAAGAAGTATGCCAATGATAAACAGAAGCTTAATGAGAAGACTATGGAACTGTACAGACAGCATAACGTGAACCCGGCCAGCGGATGCCTGCCGCTATTAATCCAGCTTCCTATCATTTTTGCGCTATTTCAAGTTCTAAGAACACCCACTGATTATAATATTGCACAAGAAGCAGTTACGCAAAGCTTTTTATGGATAAAAGACTTATCGGCGCCGGACAGGCTTTATATATTGCCTGTGCTGGCAGCGGCAACTACTTACTATCAATCCAAGATGATGAGTACAGGCAGTGCAAGCAACTCTTCCCAGAATACAATGAATATTGTGATGCCGCTAATGATTGGGTGGTTCAGCATGCAATTCGCTTCAGGACTAGCGCTGTATTGGGTTTTAAGTAACCTGTTCCAGATAATTCAGCAGTATTTTACGATGAGATCTGGTAAGGTTGTTAAGGAGGAGTCCAATTGACGGCAAAATCTATAGAAAAAACCGGGAAAACTATACAGGAAGCGGTGCGCCTGGCAATAGAAGAGCTGAAGGTAGACCTGGATGACGTAAAGATTGATATTCTTGAGGAACCCGAGAGGGGGCTGTTGGGCTTAATAAACAGCAAACCGGGCAAGGTCAGGGTTACCCTTAAAACAACCCCCGTTGATACAGCAAGAGAATTCCTGGAGAAGCTTCTGAAGTCCATGAACATTGATGGGAGAGTTCTGGCAAAGGAAGAGCCGGATAAGGTAATAAAGGTAGAATTCAAAGGTCCCAATATGGGTATACTGATAGGCCGGAGAGGGCAGACCCTCGATGCAATACAGTACATAACAAGCCTTGTAGTTAATAAAAAGTTCGGAGAAGATTATTACAGGATAATAATAGATACCGAGAATTACAGGCAAAAGCGGGAAGAAACCCTGGTGCAGTTAGCAAGAAATTTAGCGCACAAAGCGGTAAAGCTTAAGAGGGATATCGCATTGGAGCCGATGAATCCCTACGAGAGGAGAATAATACATTCTACCTTGCAGGAAGATGGCAGGGTTACTACGGCAAGCGAAGGAGAAGATCCCTATAGAAAGGTAATAATAAAAGTCAAGTAAAACGGAGCAGGTGCCAGGCACCTGCTTCAGATTATTTGTTCGCTATGTTTGTACATTTGCCGGGTAATTGTAATGGGAATTTTTTGGTATAATAATCATGAGGTGATTGAGTTGGTAATTAGGGATGGAGATACAATCGCAGCAATAGCTACAGCTCCCGGGGACAGCGGTATAGGAATTGTCAGGTTGAGCGGGCCGGAGGCAATATCCATTGCAGAGAGCATCTTTGAATCGATCTCCGGCAGCCCGTTGGGGGATCTGCCTGACAGGAGGTTGAATTATGGATATGTTAAGGACCCTACAAGCGGAGAGAGGGTCGATGAGGTGCTGGTAGCGGCAATGCGGGCGCCTAGAACGTATACCAGGGAGGATATGGTGGAAATAAATTGCCACGGAGGCAGCGTACCGCTGAAAAAGGTCATGGCGCTGGTTGTTGATAAAGGGGCGAGGGTAGCCGAACCGGGGGAATTTACAAAACGTGCGTTTTTGAACGGAAGGATAGACCTATCGCAGGCTGAGGCGGTTATCGATATAATCAACTCAAAATCCGAGATGGGCTTGAGGACGGCAATGAGCCAGTTGGACGGGGGTCTGTCCCGAAGGTTGGGCGTTATTAAGGAGAAACTCCTGGCGATGATGGCCCGGATTGAAGCATCTATAGATTTTCCGGAACACGATATTGAGGAAATCACAAGGGAAGCGCTGGAGCATGGCGCCAAAGAAACGGTAGATATGCTGGAAAGGCTCATAGCGACGGCTTCCTCCGGGAAACTGGTCCGGGAAGGGCTTAAGACAGCAATAGTAGGCAAGCCGAATGTCGGCAAATCATCGCTGCTGAATGCCCTGTTAAGGGAGAATAGGGCAATAGTAACAGACGTCCCGGGCACCACCAGGGATATAATTGAGGAATACATAAATATTAAGGGTGTACCGTTGAGGATAATGGATACGGCGGGGATAAGAGAGACCGAAGACATAGTGGAGAAAATCGGCGTAGAGAAGACAAAGGAGTACCTGGACAGGGCTGACCTGATTCTGTTCGTGCTTGATGCAGCACGGCCGATATCCGAAGAGGATAGGACAATTTTTGAAATAATACAGGGGAAAAGGGTAATAGTGCTTATAAACAAGACGGATCTTAAGGTTGAAATTGACATGGGGGAGATTGAGGAAGCATTCAGGGATAAACCGGTTATTCCGATGTCTCTGCTGAAGGATGAAGGGCTGGACACCCTTGAGGAAAAAATTCACGACATGGTATTTTCGGGGCAGGTCAGAAGCAGCGACCCTGTTATGGTTACAAATGTCAGGCATGAAGATTGCCTAAAACGGGCCAGGAAAAGCCTGCTGGAGGCAATCGAATCAATAGATGCAGGACTGCCTTTGGATCTGATATCCATAGACATAAAGGAGTCGATGGAAGCCCTTGGAGAGATCACAGGGGAGAGTATCACCGAAGAGATCGTGGACAGAATTTTTCACGATTTTTGCATTGGGAAATAGGAGGGGTTATATGGAATACTTGGCGGGAGAATATGACGTCATTGTTGTGGGGGCAGGCCATGCGGGATGTGAGGCATGCCTGGCCTCGGCAAGGATGGGATTTAAAACCCTCGTAATTACCCTTAATCTGGACAGCATTGCCCTAATGGCGTGCAATCCCGCGATCGGAGGTACAGGCAAGGGACATCTGGTTAGGGAAATAGATGCGCTGGGCGGTGAGATGGGTTTAAATATCGATAAGACATTCATACAGATAAAAATGCTTAACACAGGAAAAGGACCGGCTGTACACTCATTAAGGGCCCAGGCAGACAAAAAGAGTTACCAGGCCCATATGAAGATGGCCCTGGAGAAACAGGAAAACCTGGATATCAAACAGGATGAAGTCGTTGAGATTATAGTAGAAGAAGGAGAATGCCGGGGCGTCAAAACCAAAAACGGAGCTGTATATAAAGCAAAGGCTGTTATACTTACAACCGGGGTATATTTGAGGGGTAAGATTTTTATCGGAGAGATCAGCTATGAAGGAGGTCCGTACGGGTTATTCGCAGCGAATGAATTGTCTGCAAGTCTTGAAAAGGCCGGGCTGAAGCTTATGAGGTTCAAAACGGGTACCCCTGCCAGAGTTCACAGGGCTTCCCTGGACTTTACCAAAATGATTGAACAGCCGGGCGACAGGGAGATAATACCCTTCTCTTTTATGAATGAGTTCGAGGACCTCAGCAGAGATCAGATCTCCTGCTGGTTAACCTATACAAATGAAAAAACCCACGAGATTATAAGAAAGAACCTCCACAGGTCGGCTCTATATGGAGGAGAGATTGTAGGAGTTGGTCCAAGATACTGCCCTTCTATTGAGGGCAAGCTGGTCACCTTTCCTGACAAGGAAACCCACCAGCTCTTTATTGAACCCGAAGGTCTTGATACCGAAGAGATGTATGTTCAGGGAATGTCGACAAGCCTGCCGGAGGAGGTGCAGGTGGAATTTTACAGGTCGATAAAAGGACTGGAAAATGTAAAAATCATGAGAACCGCCTATGCAATCGAATATGACTGCATTGACCCGACACAGCTAAAGCTATCACTGGAAAGCAAGGAGATAGAAGGACTCTTTTGTGCCGGACAGATAAACGGCAGCTCCGGGTATGAAGAGGCTGCAGCCCAGGGAATCATTGCGGGGATAAACGCTGCGCAAAAGATAAAAGGAGAGGAACCCCTGATCCTGGACAGGTCAGAGGCATATATCGGGGTGCTGATAGATGACCTGGTAACAAAGGGAACCAGTGAACCTTATAGGATAATGACTTCAAGGGCTGAATACAGGCTTGTTCTGAGACAGGATAATGCCGACAGAAGGCTTACGGAAAAGGGACGAAAGCTTGGTTTGGTGAGCGAAGAGAGATACAGAAGGTATAGAGAAAAGGCAGAAAGCATAGAAAAGGAAATTGAGCGGCTTAAGAATACGACAGTATCACCAACAGAAGAGATTAATGAATTTCTGAGGGTGAGGAAGAGCTCTGAAATAAAAACAGGGTTAAGCCTATACGAATTAATCCGCAGACCCGAAATCTCTTATCATGATCTCGCCGCGATTGATGCGGACAGGCCGCAGCTTCCGTTGGCTTTGGGGAAGCAGATAGAGGTTGAGATCAAGTATGAAGGATATATCAAGAAACAGCTCGCACAGATCGAGCAGTTCAAGAGGATAGAGAGCAAAAGGTTAGAACCGGGAATCGATTATACAAAGGTGAAGGGACTTAGACTTGAAGCCCAGGAGAAACTTAACAAGATCAAGCCGGAATCCATAGGGCAGGCTTCAAGGATTTCAGGGGTGTCCCCGGCGGACATATCCGTATTGTTGATATACCTGGAACAAAAAAGAAGGACTGACAGAGAATGAAGGATTTTAGAACCGTACTGATACAAGGTGCACGGCACATGGATATCGAGCTTGATCAATGGCAGGTTGAGATGTTTGATGCTTATATGAGGCTTTTGAAGGAATGGAACCTGAAGCTCAACCTCACATCCATAACCGAAGAAAACGAGATAGTAGTAAAGCACTTCCTTGATTCAATGACCTGTGCGGCCACCGGGTTTATAAGCGACGGGCAAAGGGCCATTGATGTAGGTACGGGTGCCGGATTTCCTGCCATTCCAATCAAGATTCTGTATCCGGGTTTAAAAATGGTGCTCCTGGATTCATTAAACAAAAGGGTGGATTTCTTAAGAACTCTGATTAGCTGCCTGGGCCTTGAGGGGGTGGAGGCATATCACGGCAGAGCAGAGGAATTGGCCCGGGAGGAGGGGTACAGGGAAGCCTTTGACCTTTGCTTGTCGCGGGCAGTAGCCCATCTTTCGATACTGAGCGAGTACTGTATTCCCTTTATAAACAGAGACGGGAAATTTTTGGCGATGAAGGGGCCGTCATTTGAAGAAGAGCTGCAGGAAGCCCGGAATGCAATAGAAATTCTTGGCGGAAAAGTATACGATACCAGGGAATTTGTTTTACCGGGGACAGAGATAAAGCATTATATCGTAATAATAACAAAGGCAAGCAATACACCGTCAAAATATCCAAGAAAAGCCGGAAAACCAGCGAAAAACCCGATAAAATGAGCGAGAATGCCGGTAATTGTAAAACGGTTTTTGATAAATGTAGAAGGAACACTCCGGTTGGGAAAGAAATAAATAATAGAGGAAAAATTCACCCGGTTAACTGCTTTCCAACTAAAAACCAAGGCAGAGAGGATGGATAGCAAATGTGGGCAGAAAACATAGATGCAAGAGTAGAACACATAGATATTGAAAAGATTCGGCCTAACCCGTATCAGCCCAGGAAAAAATTCAGCAGTATTAATTTGGAGGAACTGGCTTCATCGATTAAATCCTATGGAGTGCTGCAGCCGATAACGCTGAGGAAAATGCGGGACGGATGCTATGAACTGGTGGCAGGAGAACGAAGGGTAAAGGCATCGAAGATGGTGGGGCTTAACAAAATACCTGCAATAATTATAGAAATTATGGACCAGGATTCTGCGGTTCTTGCCCTTATCGAAAACCTGCAGAGGGAAGATCTGAACTTTTTTGAGGAAGCGGAAGGATACTCTCACCTTATGAACGATTACGGGTTCACTCAAGAGGATATAGCAAAGAAAGTAGGCAAGAACCAGTCGACCATTGCAAATAAGATCAGGCTTTTAAGGCTTTCAAAGGATATAAGGGATGCAATTATACAGAACAACCTGTCCGAAAGGCATGCAAGGGCGCTCTTGAAGATCCCGGAAGAACAAATTCAGATGACAATACTGAAAAAGATAGTAGACAAGGGGTTAAGGGTAAAGGAAACGGAGGATCTGGTAGAAGGCATATTGGACAAGCTGTCCGCGCGAGAAGATGAGAACGCCCAAGAAGAGATTAAGCGAAGTATTAAAGGAGCGATTAATTATAGGATATATGTAAATACGATAAAGAATGCTTATAGAGCGATAAAACAATCGGGAATAGATGCCGAGTTCATACAACGGGATTCGGATGAGTTTATTGAGGTTGTGGTTAAAATACCGAAGAATTCGATATAGATCGCCTTTCAAATCTGCATATTGCAGATTTTTTTATTTTAAAGAAGGAACTATTGTTTAAAAAAAGAATTTTAAATACGAAACGAAAAAGAGAGGTGATTAGGTGTCAAAGGTAATTGCGGTGTTCAACCAAAAGGGTGGGGTGGGGAAGACCACAACAAATGTAAACCTGAGTTCGTGTGTTGCGCTGAAAGGGAAAAAGGTGTTGGTTATTGATATAGATCCCCAGGGTAATACAACAAGCGGTTTTGGAATAGATAAGAAAAGCCTTGAGAAAACGATATACGAAGTTCTGATTGGGGAATTGAGGGCAGAAGACGTGGCAATTGAAACCAGCATAGAGAATCTTACGATTATACCCTCCAGCGTGCAGCTGGCAGGTGCAGAAATTGAACTAACGGAAATCGAGGCAAGGGAAAAGATGCTGAGGGAAGCGATTAAGGAAATAAGAGAAGCATATGACTATGTTTTCATTGACTGTCCTCCTTCCCTTGGACTGCTTACGATTAATGCCCTAACGGCAGCCGACAGTGTGCTTATACCTATACAATGCGAGTATTATGCCCTGGAAGGGGTAAGCCAGCTGATGAATACGATATGGCTAGTACAGAAAGGACTGAACCCAAAATTGATGATAGAAGGGGTAGTGCTGAGCATGTTCGACGGCCGCACAAATCTTTCCATACAGGTAGTGGATGAGGTTAAGAGGTACTTTAAAGGCAAAGTTTATTCAACGATAATCCCAAGGAATGTGAGGCTCGCAGAGGCCCCAAGCTATGGGGTGCCGATACGTATATATGACCCAAAATCAAAAGGTGCTGAGGCATACGACGAATTAGCTAATGAGTTTATTGAGTTCAGCGAGGAGGACAAGAAATAGATGGCAAAGCAAAGACTAGGCAGAGGGCTAAACGCATTGATACCGGAAATACCGGATGAGGTTGAACAGGGAGTTCAGGAGGTAGAGATAACGGCCATCACGCCGAATAGGAACCAGCCACGGCAGAATTTTGATAAAGAAAAGCTGGAAGAGCTGGCGCAGTCCATTTCACAGCACGGAATAGTCCAGCCGGTACTTCTAAGAAAGGTAGAGAGGGGCTATGAGATAGTCGCGGGGGAAAGACGGTGGAGGGCTGCGAGAATGGCCGGCATGAAAGCCATACCTGCTGTGGTGAAGGAACTGGATGACAGGCAGGTGATGGAGTTAGCCCTTATTGAGAATCTGCAGAGGGAGGACCTGCATCCTTTGGAAGAGGCTGAAGCATACAGGAAATTGGCTGATGAATTCGGCCTGACCCAGGAGGAAATATCGTCAGCGGTTGGAAAGAGCAGACCTGCTGTTGCTAATGCTTTGAGACTGTTGACCCTACCTGATCCAATAAAAAAACTGCTGTTTGACAACTTAATATCTGCAGGGCATGGAAGGGCCCTCTTGCCTTTGGAAGAAAAGCAGCAGGTCATTGTGGCGGAGAAAATTATCAAAGAAAACCTTAGCGTGCGGGATACAGAAAGGATTGTAAACGAGATTGCCAGCGGAAAAAAACCTGTGGAGAAAAAGAAAGAGGAGAAGCAGCCCTGGGTTTTGGAAATGGAAAACATCCTGGGAGAGTATTTAGGGACGAAGGTACAGATAATACCGGGCAGGAAGAAGGGAAAACTGGAAATAGAATATTACAGCCCTGAGGATCTTGAGCGGATTCTGGAGATAATAAAACAATAATGTTTCACGTGAAACAAAAGGGGGTTTTGCTGTGAAAGTTGCTGTGGTAAACAGTTTTTCGTTTAACGGTAGGGGAGGTAACGAAGCCGGGGTAGTGATAACCGAAAAGCTGCCGGAGGAAGCGGTCATGCAAGCGGTGGCCCGTGCGGCGGGTTTCTCCGAAACGGTTTATATATCTCCGGCAGCGGGAGCCTTTGAAACGCGATTCTATACGCCGGAATGCGAAGTGGATCTATGCGGCCATGCAACTATAGCCGCTTTCTTTTTGATTGTAAAAGAGGGAGCGATAAGGAGCAATAAAAACAACATGCAGGTTCTGCAGCGAACCAAAGCGGGAGAACTGAAGGTGTTTATTGAATTCGGGGAAGGTGAAACAGTAAGAGTGATGATGGAGCAGCCTGCTGCAAAAAGGCTCGGAAGGATTGAGAGGGGCATGCTGGCGCGGCTGTGCAGCGTGCTAAACATACGGGAGAGCCGGATAGGCATGAAAAATCAAGGGGATGCAACACCGGAAATCATTAGTACGGGACTGCCGGACATTATCCTGCCTGTCCTGGATATGCAGACGCTGAATTCAATAAGACCGGATTTTGCAGGACTGGCCAATTTGTCTAAGGAATTGGGCGTTGTTGGGGTCCATGCCTTTACACTGGAGACAGTCCATCCCAATTCTACGGTTCACTGCAGGAACTTTGGTCCTGCTGTGGGCATTGATGAGGAGTCAGCGACCGGGACATCAAATGGCGCCCTGGGATATTTTCTGCAGTTAAAGGGAGTGCTGAAAGAAGGGAAAATGATCAGCGAACAAGGATTTTCCATGGGGAAACCTTCGCTTATCTATGTGAACGTTGCCGGAGATAGAGTTATAGTCGGCGGAGAAGCGGTTAAGACAGGGGAACTGGAAGTAGAGATATAGGGGAAATAGATCAGTGCCCAGTGGTCAGTGCCTAGTGGCCAGAGTATAGTTGCCAGCTACCAGTGCCCAGTGGTCAGAGAGCAGATGGCAGTCGGCAGAGTATAGCTGCCAGTTATCAGTTCCCAGTTGCCAGAATGAAAACTTCAGAGACCTACCCTGACGCTGTGATCTGTGATCTAGTACCTAGTACCTAGTATCTAGCACCTGCGAACTGCGATCTGCCAACTGCGATCTATATTCTACCAACTACGAACTGAAAAAATGGTATAAACGGTATGTGGTAATTATTGTTTCCTGTACATAATATATATTAGCACTGCTATGCCGATAAGACAGCAGTTGTCGGTTGGATCAAGAGTTTAACAACGCTGTTTCACGTGAAACATTTAGGAGGTTTTAGAATGATATACCTGGACAATGCAGCAACCAGCTTTCCAAAGCCAGAAACGGTTATACGGGAAATGAACAAATGCATGCTGGAGTATTGCGCAAATCCGGGAAGGTCAGGTCACAAACTGGCCATTGAAGCCGGTAGGGCTATCTATAATACGAGGGAATTGCTTTGCCGGCTGTTCAACATTGAAAATCCCATGCAAATAGTGTTTACAATGAATGCCACCGACTCCCTGAACCTTGGCCTTAAGGGGTTCCTTAAACGGGGAGACCACGTTATTGCAACGTCTATGGAGCATAATTCCGTTGCGCGACCTTTAACAGCCTTAAAAGAAAGAGGGGTTGAGGCTACCTATGTGAAATGTGATTCCGAAGGCAGCATAAACCCTGAGAATATAAGAAAAGCTATAAAAAAGAACACAGCTTTGATCATTTCTACCCATGCCTCAAATGTAGTGGGCACAATTATGCCGGTTAAAGAAATCGGCTTGATAGCAAAGGCCCGGGGAATACCCTATATGCTTGATGCGTCCCAATCCGCAGGAGTGATTGACATTGATGTAAAAGAAATGAATATAAGCATGCTGGCATTCCCCGGGCACAAAGGCCTTATGGGACCTCAGGGGGTCGGAGGGTTATATATAAGTGAGGAACTGGAACTTGTCCAAATGAAAGAGGGAGGTACGGGGAGCAACTCAGAATACCTTGTTCAACCAGATATCGTACCGGACCGGTATGAAAGCGGTACGCCCAATACAGTGGGCATAGTGGGTTTAGGTGAAGGAGTAAGATTTATACTGGAAACCGGGATCAGCAATATAAGGAGACATGAAGAGGAACTGACCAGGCGTATGCTCCAGGGATTTTGCAGAATAAAGGGAGTTAAGATTTATGGGCCGGCTGACGAGAAAAAACAGACAGCAGTAATATCTATGAATATAGGTGATTTGGATTCTACCGAGGTCAGCTATATTTTGGATAGTGAGTTTGATATTGCCACAAGGGCAGGGCTGCACTGCTCGCCGCTTGCACATAAAACGTTGGGAACCCTTGAACAGGGCACGGTAAGATTTAGCATCGGCTATTTCAACACTCCCGGGGATATAGACAAAGCCGTTCAGGCTGTGGAGAGTATTGCCCGAAACGCCTGAAAAGAAAAACAGCCCGCTTTAGGCGCATTTCCATAGGGACATTTTATGAACCATGGATATTGGGTGAGGCAGACAGCAAATTAGGCTGTCTGCCTTTGCCGTTGTTCGGCTATTTTCTCGGCTTTTTCTGTGAATGCGCCGACGACGCCGATGTCACGGTAGTGAATAATGATTTCCTGCTCCGCTGTTCTGGAGTACCGCTCTGCTCGTTCACCGACCTCAATCTTCTCGATAAAGAGGTTAAGTATCTCACTGCTTAGCTCGTTTATCTCGGTGTATCTCTTTGCCTTATCGATAAAGCGGGTGACGTTAGAGATGGATGCTTGCAGATCTTCAATACGCTCCGCAGTCTGAGGGATGCGCTCCTTCAGGCTTTTTTGCTCTGAGTTGTAATCTTCGGAGAGCATTCTGAACTGCTCGTTGGTCACCTTGCCGAGCACATTGTCCTCATATAACCGTTTGAACAAGGTGCTGAGTTCTGTATCCCTTCGGCGCATCAATTCCAGCTCTCTCTGAAGCCGCTCAATCTCACGTCGAGTTTCGGCATTATTTTTACGGTTGATGTACTGGATGAATAACGCCTCCTGCTGCCTTGCGAAGTGGGTTACTCTCAGTAAATCATCAAGCACGATCGCCGCCAGGTGGACTTCCCGAAGATAGTGAGCGCTGCACTTTTCTTTGCCGCGTTTCCTGTAGGTGGAGCACATAAAGTTGTTTTTAACAGCGGACATAGTATGTGCGCGGTGGAGTACCATCTTTTCTCCACAGTCGATGCACCGAACCAGACCAGAGAACATATCCTGTTCAGCCATGTTCGCCCTGCGCCTTTTGCGCTTACGGATATCCTGCACGATGTCCCATGTTTCCTTTGTAATTAACGGTTCATGCGTGTTTTCAAACCTCAGATGCTCTGACTTGGGACGATCAATCCGCTTCTTGTTTTTATAGGACAGCGTTGTATACTGCAGGCTGATGGTGTGACCGATATAAACCTCATCCTCCAAAATTTTGGCTACCATGGTGTTGTTCCAGGCGTATGGCCTTGTTACATCTACATTGGTCAGAAGGACGCCGGTCTTGCTGTAGTAATAATAACCAGGAGAGAATACCTGCTCTTTGTTAAGCTGTTTTGCAATCTGAGTAGGGCCTTTCCCTCCGACACAGAGACTGAATATCCTCTGAACAACTGGTGCAGCATCCTCATCGGGAACAATCTTGCTTTTGGGATTGTTCTCATCCTTCTTGTAGCCATAGGGTGCCCTGGTTGCCACACGCTCGCCCCGTTCCGCCTTGGATTTAACGACTGCTCGGATTTTTCGGCTGGTGTCTTTGGCATAGAAATCGTTAAACAGATTCACGAACGGGGTGAAATCATTGTCGCCATAGAGGCTGTCCACGTTGTTGTTGACGGCGATGAAGCGGACTCCGTAACTGGGGAATATCATCTCGGTGTACTGTCCGACCAGCAAATAATCTCTGCAGAGACGGGACATATCCTTGACGATAATCGTGGCCACTTCGTCGTTTTCCACCATCTTCATCAGCTCTTTCCACGCAGGGCGGTTGAAGTTTGTGCCGCTGTAGCCATCGTCAGAAAGGAAGAGAATGTTTTCAAAGCCGTTATCGGGCAGCGTATTTTTCCAGCATCAGCCTTTGATTCTGAATGCTGTTGGACTCGCCGTCACGCTCGTCCTCCTGGCTCAGCCTGCCATAGAGTATTGTGTATTTTTGGTTTGCCTGTTTCATAAATACCTCCTCGTATAAAATTACTGACGGGCATCCGGCTCAGCTCTTTGGCTGCAATCCGAACAACCCGTCGAAATTCTGTATTTGATTTGCAATGTGCCACGCCAGACGGAAACCGCAGATGAAGCTGTCCAGCGAAACGTCCGAGCAGATCAGGTCTTTATCGTCCATGATGCGCAGCACCAGCTTGCGGTTTCGGCTGCTTAGTCTTTGGCTCAATAGCTGGTGGTTTGCTTTGATTCTTTCTTCTTGCGGTGTGTTATCCGGCGTTCGATAGAAATGGTCATATAGCGATTTGAGTATGCTGTCCATGCGTGCCGCCTCCTTTCAGCAACACACGATACCACAAACAGACGGAGATAGCTATACTTATTTGCGATATTTCTACACGTTAATGCGATTAATCTTTATTTTCATGTTATTATGTTGAGTTTAATGTGAAATTATAGTATAATTTTAGCATTGATATCCACCATTGCTGATGAGGTGAAGAACATGGCGGTTAGCTACAAAAAGCTATGGAAACTATTAATCGACAAAGATATGAAAAAGAAAGATCTACAAACTGCGGCAGATATAAGTTCCGGTGCCATCTCAAAGCTTGGCCGAAATGAAAATGTAACTACTGCGGTACTGATGAAGATATGTAATGCGTTAAAATGTGACATTGGCGATATCATGGAGATAATTCCGGACGAACCAAAAGGCGGTGATGACGATGAGTAAAAAGAAAGTACCCGAAGAGAAAAGCATTCGCTCATCGGCGGCTGAATACCTGACATACATCGCTGCGACAGGTGATAATCCTCATAGTGTTGAAATGCGTTATGAAGATGAGAATATCTGGCTCACGCAGAAAATGCTTGCCACTCTTTATGATGTAGATGTGCGGACAGTAAACGAGCATATACAAAAAATATATGCTGATCATGAATTGGAACCGGAAGCAACTATCCGGAATTTCCGGATAGTTCAACTTGAAGGCTCACGCGAGGTTAGCCGCGAGGTTAAGCATTACAATCTGCAGATGATTATTGCCGTCGGATTCAAAATCAATTCTGACCGTGCTGTGCAGTTTCGAAAATGGGTAAATAAAATTGCGAAGGACTACACGATTCAAGGCTGGGTTATTGACGATGACCGTCTGAAAAACGGCGGTTCGGTACTAACCGAAAAGTATTATGAAAAACTGCTTGAAAAAATCCGTGAGATACGTCTTTCCGAGCGCAGGTTTTATCAAAAAGTCACGGATATTTACGCAACCGCTCTCGATTATGACAAGAACGCAAAGACAACGCGCGAGTTCTTCGCCAAAGTGCAAAACAAAATGCATTTTGCCGTTCACGGACAAACTGCCGCGGAACTTATTTATAACCGTGCCGATGCGAAAAAAGAACATATGGGACTGACCACTTGGGAAGACGCACCGGACGGGAAAATACAGCGCTATGATGTTTCTGTCGCGAAAAACTACCTGTCGCGGGATGAATTATCTTCTTTGGAGCGTATTGTGTCTGCATATCTCGACTTAGCCGAGGATAGGGCACGCCGTCGTATCCCAATGACTATGGAGGATTGGGCTAAGCGACTTGATATATTCCTGCAAGCTGATGATCGCGAGGTTTTGACGGACGCTGGCAGGATATCTGCTCAAATTGCTAAGGAACACGCCGAAAGCGAGTTTGAGAAATATAGAATCATACAGGACAAGCTGTTTGAATCAGATTATGACAAGCACCTCAAGCTTCTTGAACAGCAGATAGCAAAAACGGCAGATGATGACGAAACTTAAGGTGATCCGTTTATTGGGAGGATGAAAATGAACAATTTTACTGGGATAAATCGGTTTCTTGAGGAACCTCCATGGTTGAGATCAGTAAGGGAAATGACCGAGCGTTTTAGAGAACCCGAATGGATAAGGAAAATCAACGAGGCAACCTCTCGGATTAACCAGATTTCACAATTGCAAAACTTATGGGATCAGAACAAGAGAATGCTGGAGTTTTCATCGCAGTTTGAGAGGGCTACTGAAACAATGCGTATATTAGAAGCCGCGCAGCCTATGCTTGAAACTCAGAATAGACTCAAAGATATTTTGGGCGATCAGCAAGATATGCAAAGCATAGATAAAGCTGCCCGCTTACAAAAAGATTTGTTTGCCAACAGTGATCTTATGCAGGCTGCTCAGGAAGCCGCTGCTTGGTACAATAATAATGCCATGCTATTCCGTAGTTTTGAAACGTTAATGCCTGTAATTTCTGATACACCTTTGATGAAAGCCGTTGCTGCCGCACAGTCCAATCTTGCGGATATGGCTCGGGGTTTCGATTTTAGCTTGCTTAGCTATGGCGAGGGCACACTTATCTACGACGGCCAAGAATACACTATTGATGAACTTGGCACAGAATTAGACAATGAAATAGCGATAGTTGAAAAGCACAAAACAATACCAGAGAAATTTGAGGATGCTAAGAAAAAGTTCTGGTTAATTGTCCTAATAATCTACATAGTTTCCGTAATTCCAGAAGTTGCTGAGAAAGTTGAGTGGTATACCGAAAAAATTCAAGCAGCAATATCAATACTTGGTCTACAAGAAGAAACATCAGCAGATGTTTTTGCTTATGTAATAAAGGACAGTGCTGTATTAAGAGAGTCAGCAAATTCTAAATCGCCGCAAATTATCCGTTTGCTATACGATACAAAACTGCAAGTAATCTTAGATATACCGCGTTGGTATAAGGTCGAGTACATAGATGATGAAGGCAATTCTGTCATCGGCTGGATTTCAAAAATCAGTGTGACAACTGAAGATTGATTATTAACAAAAATAAGTCCGGACGAACCAAAAGGCGGTGAATAGCATGGAACCAGTGACAGCCACTGCAATAGAAATAACATATAGCTCAGGAGCCTTAATGAGAGCTGACGAATTTGGAGCTTGCAAGACCTTCATTTCCAGTAAAGGTGTTATCAGAACGACCTTCGAAAGAAACATGAGATATAGCGATTCATTTGACTTCGGAGCAGGATATACACTGCCGGTCAAAGAGAGCTATGAATATAAGCTTCAAGAAAACGTAGCAGCTTCATTATTTGAAGAATTCGACCTGCTTGAATTGAAGCCGGTAGAAAATGATATTCCCTTTCCTGACGGCGGCAGTTGGCAGATTACGATATACACAAATGGCGTGAACACCAAGCTGAAGGGCTTTGCGCCGCCAATGCCCTTTGGTGAAAGATTAGCTGATAAAATAATGGGGCTAATAAAGTATAAAATTGACCCTATGCTTTTTTAAGGAGGTGCGCCATGGGCAGCAGCTATGCAATCAGCTGTAAGAATTGTGATTATACAAAGAGCTTTAAAACAGGCATTGGAATGATGTATAGTCCTCACAGTCTCATAGACTTTGAAGCTGATGCTCCTTTACTGCCGTCGCTGATCAGATCAAAGAAATCGGTTGATTTTATAAAAGCGTTACTGGCGGATAAGGGTGCGGTGATTGCTGACAGCTATGGCCACGAAATATATCGCTGCCCTAAATGCGGCGAGTTTTATGGGCGCTTTTTCATTCACTTAGATTATGATGGCGGCAGTTTTGAGGTGGAATATAAATGCCACAAATGTAAGGCTGCACTAAACCCGATTGAATATGATACAACAGAAGCTGATGGCTGGGAAGGTAAAAGAATAAGCCTTGAAAAATATCCATGTCCTAAATGTGGTAAGCATAGCTTATACGAGGGCGGAGAGGCTTATGTCTTATGGGATTGAGGTGTAATGATGAATGAAGGTTCTGGAGCAATCCGCTACGGTATTCTGAGTGCTGTAATGGATTACTATCAAAATGTACCCTCTGGCATTGAAACAGCCCATACTCGACATTTTCAAGGGCTAGGCGATGATTCAATGCCTATGCAACGGTTAGGACGAGCCTTATCCAATGCTTGCGATTCGGAGGCAAGGGCTACTTATTCCCGGCTTGCTATATGGGGCGCGGATATGAATGCGATTATTCAAGAGGCTATTGACGCTCTTGCTTCTGCTGATATAAGAAGTGCCATGCCAGAGCTGGCGGTTGTACAGAAAAACCTTCGTGCTTTCATTGATTGCTGCAGCTTGCTTGATTCTCAGCCTGGCTATATGCAATTTGAAACTGTTGCTGATATATTGACCGAAATAAAGCAACGTATGGAGGATGCGAAGGAAGATTCGGCGCCTCAGTATAAGGATATATACATGCGCATTTGCGATACGTTGAAAAGCGAGGATTTTATTGAAACGGGAGAATAACTATGAAGATACCTTTCCGATATCAGGCGACCAATTATGACTGTGTTCCGACAACGTTTATAAATGCCTTGCAATACTTGTTTGAGCGTGAGGATTTGCCTCCGGAAGTAATTCATAAGGTGATGCAATACTCTCTTGACAGCATAAACAAGCGCGGAGAATTAGGACGAGGCACGACTGGCCTTGCCTGCCAGCTAATACTACAGTGGGTTGAATCGTACAAGCCAAAGGATTTCAAGAAGTTTTCGATAGATTATCGTTATTTGCAAGGCGGAGATGTTCATCTTAAGCAAAATAATAGTATTGTGTCCTGCTTGAACCGAGGAGGCGTGGCGCTTCTCAGGCTATGTAACAACAGAGTTGGCTCAGAGTTTCACTATGCTTTAGCATTAAGCGCCGATGCCGAGTGTTTATATTTTTTTGATCCTTATTACAGAGTAAAAAACTTTTCAGGTGATGACGCAAAAGCAATGGAATGGCTTGGGGATTTAGAAAGAGAAGGCTTCAGTAAAGGTCAAAGCCCCAATTTGCGAATCAGGCGTGAGAGGCTTGATGCAGAGAAATATGAAAAATACAGCATGGGTCCTATTGATGAACGGGAATGCTGTTTGATTGAACGTACATACACATAATTGTTTCAACTAATTACGATATCTGGGGGTGGACGTTATAAAACTCACATGGGATGACATAAAGAGCAACGCTGTTGCATTTTCAAAGCGATGGAAGGATGCGCACAACGAGGAAGCTCAGGCACAAGCCTTTGAAATGGACTTCTTCCGGGTGTTCGGCATTGACGATCCTGAGCAGTCCGGTGACTTTGAATACAAGGTGCCGCTGGATGATGGACGCACAGGCTACATAGATTATCTATGGAAAAAACAGATTGCTGTTGAGATGAAATCACGCGGCAAGGATTTGTCACGCGCATATGAACAGCTCAAAGAATATATCATACATCTTCCTGCGGAAGATATTCCTGATCTTTTGATGGTGTGCGATTTTGAAAACATTGTTCTACACCGTCGCAGCACAGGTGAAAAGTTTGCGTTCAAAACAAAGGATTTGCACAAGAATATAAAACGATTCGCCAATATTGCCGGATATGAAACCATCCGTACATATGATAACCAGGTCGAGGTCAACGTCAAGGCTGCCGAGAAAATGGCGAAGCTGCATGATGCCCTGAAAGAACATGGCTATGAAGGGCATGATCTTGAAGTCTATCTTGTTCGATTACTGTTCTGCCTGTTCGCAGACGACACAGGTATCTTCCCCGAAGACAGTTTTACAAACTATATAGATTACGATAATGATTTTACATTCGCAGGCATAACCTGTTTATGACCTGTTCCGGAACCTTGTTAATTGAATTAATGAACCCCCTAACAGCTTCACGAATTTGTTTTACAGAGGAGTAGAAGACATTATTAATTACATCTGATTTCAACCATCCCCATAGTCCTTCAATCATATTAAGTTTCGGGCTATAGGGAGGCAAGAAAACAAGCTGTAGCCTGTCTTTATTCTCCTGTAAAAATGGCTCAAGCAGTTTAGCATGATGGATCTTTGCATTATCCAAAATCATTACGATTTTGCCTGTGGGGTATTGTAACAGGACATTTTTAAGGAACCTGAGAAAGACTTCAGCATCATATTTCTTTTCCTCGACGCAGTAAACATGCCCTGTTTCATAATTAAGTACACCCATAAGCTTCACTCCCTCATGCTTGCCGTATGTGGGGATGATTCGCTGCTTACCTTTTAGAAACACAGTCCAATTCTTTTTATTTGGGTAGCCGACTTCATCCGGTGTTTTGGTTGTGATAACTTCAACAAGCTTTGCTTCCTGCTCATCAGAAAGCCTGCGTGGAGCTCCAGGGCTATGACCAAGTGCCAGACCGGGAAGGCCATTTTCTTTATATTTATTAACGTAAGTACCTATCGTATGCTGGCATAGGTCAACCATCTTGGATATATCTACATTGATATATCCTTTAAGGTGATAAAGTATAACCATATAACGCTGGTACATCCGTTTATCCTTGGTTTTCTTAATAGCCTCCTTTACAGCTTGGATTTCAGGGTTACTGTTATCAGCTTCGAATATTTATCAATCCTTGCCATTGTGTTAACCACCATCCTATAAAATGTTTATGGTTAACATAATACAATAAAATGCATGGTTTGTGGTATGGATATTTTTACCTTGTGATACCTTTATCGTAATCTATATATATAACAAACTCCAAAGAAGATGGCAGCGATCTATCGGATCGTATTGGCAAGTTGTTTGAAGTCCTTAATATGCCTGATGAGGTAAGGGCAAAGCGTACCCTGTTATCAGCGGATCTCAAGCAGTTCCGCTATATCAACGGCGGTCTTTTTGCCTCTCTTTTACCTACAGCAGAGTTCAACGCAAAAATGCGCGGGATACTCTTGGATTGCTGTAATTTCGATTGGAATAAAATATCTCCCGCTATCTTTGGCGCTATGTTTCAAGGCGTCATGGATAAGGATCAGCGGCGGGAGCTCGGGGCGCATTATACCAGTGAAGAGAACATACTGAAGGTTATAAACCATCTTTTCTTGGACGACCTCTGGCAGGAATTTGACCGCGTGAAAACAGATCCTAAGCAACTCGACCTCTTTCACGAAAAAATCAGTCGTATGAAGTTCCTTGATCCGGCTTGCGGCTGCGGCAACTTTCTTATTATTACATACCGTGAACTGCGTATATTGGAGCTGGAGCTGTTAAAGATGAAGGTCAACACTAATCAGCTTATGCTTGATATGTCTGCGCTTCTAAAGGTAAATGTAGAGCAGTTTTATGGAATAGAGTACGAGGATTTTCCCTGTCAGATTGCCCAGGTAGGCATGTGGCTGATGGATCATCAGATGAATATTCGCGCTGCTGAACAGTTTGGCATGTATTATGCCCGCCTGCCATTGACTCAATCGGCAACGATTGTTCATGGGAATGCCCTGACTATTGACTGGGAGAGCGTTGTTCCGAAGCGAGATTTGAGTTATATCCTCGGCAATCCGCCGTTCAACGGTGCTAGAACGATGAACGAAACGCAGAAGAAGGAAATTACCCAGGTAGTTGAAGTCGAAGCTACGGTTCCACCGAGATATAAAAATATGGCTGATAATTTGGATTATGTAACTGCGTGGTATTTTAAGGCGGCGCGCTATATTATCGGCACACGAATTCCTGTCGGGTTTGTTTCGACAAACAGCATATGTCAAGGCGAGCAGGTCGCTCCTCTATGGGATACGCTGATTAATGATTATGGAATGGAAATCAATTATGCCTATCGTACATTCAAGTGGAGCAATGCCGCAAAGGGCAAAGCCGCTGTACATTGTGTGATCGTTGGCTTTAGCGTAGCGGGTACCAGGCGAGGGAAAAAGATCATTGTTGATGGAGAAAATATAATAGAAGCTACTAATATTTCTCCATACCTCGTCGATGCTCAAAGTACTATCATCCAACCTCAGAAAAAGCCGCTTTGCGACGTGCCGGAAATGAAGTTTGGCAGTCAGCCTCGTGACGGAGGATATTTTGTGTTATCTCCGGAAGAACGTGAGCAGATACTTTCACAAGAGCCATTGCTGGATTCTGTTATTAAGCCGTATATCGGCGCTGAAGAATTTATCAATAATAAAGAGCGTTATTGCATTTGGCTCCTGAATGCACCTATCGAAATAATTAAAAATAGCAAGATTTTGCGTGAGCGCATTGCGGCGGTACAAGAGTTTAGGCTTTCAAGTAACGCAAAAACGACAAACGGATACGCAAAAGTACCATCTATTTTCGCTCAGATTGCCCAGCCAAACGGAAACTATCTGATTATCCCTCGCGTATCATCAGAAAATCGTCGTTATATTCCGATAGGGTTTCTTGATGCCGACAGCATAGCTTCGGATGCTGTTCAAATTGTCCCGGACGCTACTCTCTATCATTTCGGCGTTCTCACGTCTAATGTCCATATGGCATGGATGAGAGCCGTTGCTGGAAGATTGGAAATGCGTTACCGCTATTCAAAAGAACTTGTGTACAATACATTCCCGTGGCCAGATGCGACCGAAGAACAGACTAAGGCCATAGAAGCGGCAGCACAGAAAATTTTAGATGAACGTGCTAAATATCCTAATTTGAGCCTCGCAGACCTCTACGACCCCATACTGATAACGACCACTGGCCTGCAAAACGCACATTATGCTCTTGACCGTGCTGTTATGGCTGCCTATGGATTCCCGATAAAAGGAACAACAGAGGCGGTGTGCGTTGCTCAATTGATGGAGAGATATAAAAAGCTGGTGGAAACAAGGGGTGAGGCTCATGAGTGAATCATCAAATGATATGTTCATGAAAATACCAAGGGCGCTCAAGACGCTTTCCTTTTCCGGTAAACCAGCAGTGATTGATGTGTTTTTCAGCATGAATTGCCTGAAAGAATTAAGCGATTATTACGAACAGAGCGGCGATTATAAACTTGCATTCTCTAAGACTGCCTTTTATATATACCAGGAAACAGAGGGAGCTACCATTGTAACATTCTTAGAGGAAAATGATTTCATCGCTGCATCCGACGAGGAGTTAGAGACGCTTTTAGTCAGCATACTCGAAACCGATGAGCGATTAAACGACGTATACGAGCAAACTCAAGCTGACAATCCCTTTGAGCGCTTTTATAAAGCGAACGATAATCTCGTAAAGAGTGCCATCGCTCCTGTTGCAAAGACCTTGAGTCAACTATCAAAAGCAATCGAGATTCCAAGCTCATCAGCAATCAAAAAAATGCTTGCAGAATATAATGCCATTACGCGTTCAATTGACTTCCCTCATATCAGAAAAATGCATGAACTTTCTGCGATTTATAATAAGGTGGAGAACCTTTCCCGCATTACGGAGGCCTTCCGTTATACTGAATACGCATCGGGGATTGGATTTAAGCTATTTGAACGCCATCCCTAAATTTGATTATCCTGAAATAAGATCAATTTTAGATAGCGTCTCTCAGATAAAATTTAATATTGCAGAAATTATAAAGCCCTTTGAACTGCAGATGGCTCAGTTCCAAACAGATTTATTTAGCCGAATGCAGCCAGTATTTTCAGCTATTACTGACTTTATGTCATCGATAGATTTTTCTATGCTGACATATCATCATCAATGGAGTGAAAAGCATGATTTGCTGGTCAAATTCGGATGGTTTTATCTTAACGAGTTATCAACGGAAGTGATTGATGAAATTTATGAGAAGAAAGACACTATTACCCAAGATGAAGTTGATCGATTAGTAGTTCAGGATTTCAGAAAAAACAAATGCGAAAAACTAAAAAAAGTCGTGAATAAATGGAATGACTCCACCTATTTCAAACCAAGAAAACTTGTTTTGCATCAGGCGTTGGTAAACCATTCACGGCGCTGCTATAATGCATCCACGACGCTATTGAGCATACATACAGAAGGCGTTATAACTGATTTCATGAGGATAGGTCTGCAGTCACCGAAATTCCGCGCACAGGAAGCAATTAACGATATTACAGAATACTTAAATATACAGCCGATGAGCAGTTTATCCTTCTCAGATTGGCAGATATATTCGGCGGTTCTTGAGCGTATTCTGTCTGCATTTGTTGAGCATTTTGATTGCGCTAATCCGGATGTTGCGTCTAATGATTCAAGGCACAAAATAGCCCATGGCCATGTCATTGAGGCCGAGACCGAGTTAAACTCGTTGAAGCGTTTCCTGTATTTGAATGAAGTGTACAGACTTTTCTCATATCTGGATAAACGCATGCAAGCAAAAAATAAGCAAGAAAATTAGAACTTAAATACAACATATGACGTAGAAAAGAGGTGGTGATTAAGATGTCAATCCAACTTGTATCTGCCGATCATGAGGATCGCCTGCAAGAGATACTTGAAGGAACTGAGGCAAGCTTGCGTATCATCAGTCCGTTTATAGGCCTTGACATCTCAAAAAGACTGGCGGCAATCCTCGAAATAAATCCGGCAATATGTTGTGAGATAATCACTCGCTTCTCCCGTGAGGATTTTGTTAACGGTGCAAGCAGTTTATATGCATTAAAAAGCTTGAATGAGGCCGGGGTTACGATTTATGCACTTCAAGGATTGCATACCAAACTGTATCTAATCGATAACGCCGCTGGGATGCTTGGTTCTGCAAATTTCACTTCCGGAGGATTTCGGCTGAATCATGAGCTGTCGATTTTTGTTAGGGATGAAGCGGATATACTCGCCGATATGCACTCGTATTACAACGATACGCTTACAAAAATCCAAGAAAAAGGCGACTATAAAGTAACCGCTGAGTTAATACAGAGTGAAATAGAAATGGTAAATAAACTGCGTAAGGACAGAAAGGATAAAACAACAAAATACCGTAATGAGCATCAATTTGGCGCCATATTAAATAAAGGCGATGAGTTAGTGACTGGCGGCAATCCAGATACTATACAGACTATTCTTGCTTCTGGGGTTAAAGACGGTATAACTGAAGGTATATGGCTTAAATTTGAAGGCGATGCTGAAAACCGTGAAGGCCCAGAGGATCGTTATGAAATCGCTCGCTCGGCTAAGCTTCCAACAGGCTTTACCAGCTTCCCGGCTGGTAATAAGCCCAGTGGCATGAAGCCAGGCGACTACATCTATCTTGCAATAATCGGTACGGATGGTCGAGGTAACAGCACTCCCGTTATCATGGGCAGAGCTCGAACAAAAGGATTTTTTAAAGAGAACATCGCTGATGAAGAAATGAAAAAAGAATTTGATTGGATGTGGGAGTATCCGGCTTTTGTCGAATTATATGACGCCGAATTCTTGGATACACCTCAGAAAAATGGCATTTCCTTGCTTGATTTGTTGGCAGATGTCGGTACTGGAACATATCCGTCAACAATAGGCACAGCTAAAACACCCATTGAGCTGCGATCCATACATTATCAAAAATCACATATTAGAATTACTCATCAGGCAAAAGCTTACCTCGATTCTCGCTTTGAACAGGCTGCAAAAACCTATGGCGTAATTAAATATACATAACTCCACGGAGAACGATAATGGTAAGGCCATAAATAATATGAAAACTCAGATTCAAGCTCTGCTCCTATGAGTGCTGGTTGGAAGCATCGCATTGACGAGGATTATGAAAAATGCGGAGAAACGAAAAGAAAGGTTCAAAATAATGAGAAAGAAATTTGAAGTCATCAATTTTATAGACCAATGTCGCTGGGACGCCTCCTGTGCAAATAACTACGGCTTGATAAATTATGCACACAACGACATATCTGATGATCTCAAACTACTGACCCATTGGATAAGTTATATTACGGATCGGCAGATGCCCTTTGAGCAGATTTGGGAGGTTGGGGGATTCGTTTTCTCTGATATGCTTAAACACTATAAAGATTTTGGAGAGGGCATGAATGTCCTCTTCATCGGTTCTCCGTTGTCATTTTTCGAAGAAAAACCTGACGGAAACTATACTTTTAAATCCAAGCTACTTGCTCCGAAAGATAATCGAATGTTAAGTAAAAACAACCGTCCGGGAGGAGAACCTGTCAGCTTTATATCTCGCTTTTACCCATCGGATTATGTTTCAATGGTCTATACACTCCATACCCTTGAAGCGTTTAACCGAGATTTTATTGATTATGCAGTCGCAATAATTAATTGCCTGACCAGCGCAACATATTCATGCAAAGATTTAGTTCGAGGCTTAGCGTATGGATTATATATTCTTACTTACGATAATATCGGGCAGCCGTCAAAAGAACATCTCAACGATCCTGTCTGGATGGAAAACGCAGAAAGGCGAACAGAAAGCATCCTTTCATTGCTTTCAGATAATAAGGCTTTTCGAAGCCGTGTGCAGAGATTTTATGAACGTAATGGTCAATATGGGATCAAGCGTGTATGGTGCTGTCTGCGAGATTACATAAAGTCGCCGGAGTTTGGAAAGGAATATTTTAAACATGGCTTGCTCTGTCGCGGTGTAGACCCTGCTTTAGTCGAAGTTTTGTTTTCAGATGAAGCAAAACGTCATTTCGAACTGCCCGGAGATGTATGGAACAATAATTCAACATTCCGTAAATGTCTGCTTTCCGACGTAAAGCTATCTGCAAAAGATCAAAGGCTTCCGTTCAACAAGTTGCTTCGATTGCTTTATGAAAGAGAAGACATCTCCATCGGTTACCCCGAGCAATTTGATGCCACTTTCGACTTTGTGCCACGAATGTGTGAAAAGAATTTATGCAATATTTGCCCATTCAAAGCGGTAGATGAAGAAAATGACATTATGAAAATCTGCGCAAACAACGAGAACAATTATTGCACAGTCGCTATGATATGCGGCGGCTACATATGCAAATGCACTCCGAACCAGTGCTCTCTGAAAGAAATTTTGTCTGTATAAAGCAAGAGAGGCAATACCTTTGTGTGGCATTGCCTCTCTTTTCGCTTTTCCGTATCGGTTTGGGGTATGGTTCAGTAAGTTTCCCTATTAAACCGTGCCTTTAGGGCTGTTTTGTTTCTTTCCAATTTGGCAGCATAGAGGTTTTTTGAAGGGCCTTTATAACAATTACGGTCAAAGGGCCTAGAACTATTCCGATTATTCCGAATATCTGCAGCCCAATGTAGAGTGAAGCGAGGGCTACAAGGGGGTGGAGGCCGATGTTCTTACCTACTATCTTGGGCTCAATAAGCTGCCGTGTAACCACAATTATTCCGTAGAGAACCAGGAGGGCAAAACCCAAGCGGTAGTCATCCATCAGCATATTTATAATTGACCATGGGATTAGGATTGCCCCGGTACCCAGTATAGGGAGGGCATCAACGATACCGATTATCAGAGCCATTGTCAACGCATAGGGAATCCCTATTAGATACAATCCCGAAGCTGTAATAATGAAGGTTATGCCCATTATGGTGAGTTGGGCTTTGATGAACCCACCCAGGGCTTTCAGGAGGTCCCTTTCGACAGATTTTAACCTGACTGCCATATCATCGGGAATTTGCGACAGCAAGAATTTCACGATATTTTTGTTATCCCGGCTAATTAAGTATGAAGCAACCGTTGTCACAATAATAAATATTATTGTTTTTGGGAAGACAGATAATAGGGACAATGATTTGCCGATTGCGTTGCTTATCAATGATGTTACTGAAGTAATAACATTGTTAAAGCTGCTGTTTACTAGCTGAGTAAATTCCGGGGGCAAGTTTATATATATATTTTGTACCTTGCTTATAAGGTCGTTAAACGTTACCCTTATAGCATACGTGTACCTGGGGAGGCTGTCGGATATATTAATAAGCTCCGTTATCAGGCGGGAAATTCCCAGGAAAATCAGAAAACCTAAAACAGTATAAAGAGAGATCAAAAGTATGGCAGAGATGATTCCCCGGGGAATTTTCGTCCTTTTATCGACATAGTTCACTAACGGGTTTATTATTGAAGCAATAATCCAGGCAATAATAAAAGGCAATATGTATATAAATAACTTGGTAAAAAATAGGTACAGAAAAGAAATGATTGCCAGGAACAGCAGAGTTCTTATAAAATATATAATGTATTTTTGATATAATTGCACGGGCTGCCCTCCTTTGATCTTAGTGAATACCTGAACGCTCTACTGGATTATATCCAAAATTGGTAGCTTCAATAATAGTCTAGCATAATAATCCAGTAAAGTATATAACAATGCTATTACAAACAAGAGCTTTTTGTATACGGCGATGGCGAGAATACGCCCAGGCTTGCTAGGGGCTTGCCGAAATTGTTTTCCCGGGGAATTCAGTATGGGAGGAAAATGTCAAAGCCTGTAGAATATAAAGGAAAGGGGACACACCTCCCAATATCGGCCAGGGGACACACCGCTACTACGCGGATATTCCTTGCTGCGGAATGTCCCCAATATATAACTCCGGGGTGGGAGGAATGTCCCCGATCGGAAAGGGGACACACCTCCCAATATCGGCCAGGGGACACACCGCTACTACGCGGATATTCCTTGCTGCGGAATGTCCCCAATATATAACTCCGGGGTGGGAGGAATGTCCCCGATCGGAAAGGGGACACACCGCCTACCAGTGATCAGTAGCCAGTGATCAGTGACTAGTGGTCAGATGACAGTCGGCAGTAAGGTCAAAAGTTGGAAAGCTGGAAAGTCGAAAGCCAACAGTTGCCAGACATCAGTTGTCAGTTCCCAGTTGCCAGAATGAAAACTTCAGAGACCTACCCTGACGCCTGTGATCTGTGATCTAATCCCTGCGATCTGCGAACTGTACTGCGGAATGTCCCCGATTATTAGGAGGTTTAATATGCAAAACAACTGGGCAATAGAAATTGTTAAAGAATATGGTGACCAGATTATGATTTATTTAATTATAGCGGTCACCGTTGCTTTTGTCTTACTGCTCCTGCTGGCCGTATCGGCGGCACGCATCAACGGCAGGTTCAAACGCTTAATGAGAGGAGCTAAGTCGGACAATATTGAAGGAATGATTATTGAGTATACGGGTAAAATTGAAGAGATTGAAGAGGAAAACAAAGAGATGCTGAGAAACATGGAAAGCATGGGAAAACAGCTCAAAGGATGCTTTCAAAAATTTGGCATTGTAAGATATAATGCCTTCCAGGATACCGGCAGCGATCTGAGTTTTTCACTGGCATTACTGGACTATGGAAATAACGGAGTGGTAATCAGCAGTATTTATGGCAGAAGCGAGAGCATAACTTACGCAAAGCCAATTCATGGAGGGAAAAGCAGTTATGCCCTCTCCAAAGAAGAAAAGGAGGCATTGGACAAAGCAATGAAATAGGGGGATGATGGGTTGAGGATAGGATATATAGTAAATCCTGTAGCCGGCAAGAAAAGAGTTGAGGATTGGCTTCGTGTCATCAGGTTTTATACGGAAACAGAAGGCTTTCAATATGGCATATATATCACTGATGGTCCGGGGGATGGCATAGCTAAAGCGGAGAGAGCAGTTAAGGATGGATGCGATGTTGTTGTTGCCGTTGGGGGAGACGGAACTGTCAGTGAGGTGGTAAATGGTATCCCGGAGAACAGAGATACAGTGCTGGGAGTATTGCCGGTTGGAACAGGGAATGACTTTGCAAGGACACTTAAACTTCCTTTGGAACTTGATGAGGCTGTTCGCATTCTTTTGGGAATGAACATTATACCCTGCGACCTTGGGGTTGTTAACGGCAGGTACTTTATAAATGTAGCAAGCGTTGGACTTGACTCCCAAGTAGTTATTGAAGCAAATAAAATAAAAAAAAGCATCCCCGGTTCAGTTGCATATATTCTTGGAGTATTCAAAGCGGTGAACGGTTATAAGCCCTATGACCTTGAAATACAAACTGAGCAGGGAACGGTAAGTAGACAGGCTACCCTAATTGCTGTAGCCAACGGCTCATATTATGGGGGTGGGATGAAAATCGCTCCCCGGGCCAGGATAAATGACGGCTTGCTGGATATTTGCCTGGTAAGAAATATGCCCAGAAATAGGATAATTGCCCTTTTTCCGCTTTTATTTTCAGGAGGACATCTGAAAAGACCGGAAGTGGAATATTTTAATGCGGAAAAGATCAAGGTGTTCTGTGAGAAGGGCTTTATCAATTCGGATGGGGACATAATCGGTGAATGCCCGGCGGACATGCATATTGAGCCAAACGCCTTGAGAGTCGTTGTGCCCGAGGAATAAATGGAGCACCTAAGGGAAAAATATTCCTGGAGGTGCTGACATGAAGAAAATGGTTGCAGTTGACAGAAGGCTCGGGAACTTGATTATGGAATTAAAGGCTAAGGGTTATGAAGTGACGGATTTGTATGAAACGGGTAAGCAAGTTGATGCATGTATATATTACGATGGCATAAGAGATTTTCACAATACCGGTTGGGGGGCCGCAAGCGGCGTTCTTATGATAAACGGCAGGGGTATGGCCGTTGAAGAGGTGTTGTTTGTTCTGGAAAGAGGCACATATAGTTCACTTTTCTAGGGGGTATAAAATGTTTAGAAACAGAAAAGAAGCCGGTGAAATGCTGGCAAAACTCCTTAAAGACTACAAAGGGGAAGAGGTTGTTGTGCTGGCGATACCAAGGGGTGGAGCCCTTGTTGCGGATGTAATAAGAACTGAACTGGGATGTGAATGGGATTTAATAATTCCAAGAAAGCTCGGGGCGCCTTTCAACAAGGAGATAGCTATAGGTGCTGTAACGCAGGATGGTACACTGCTTCTTGATGAAGAAATGATTCTATATCTTAAAGTTGATAAAAGCTATATAGAAGAAGAGAAAAGAGAACAGATTGAAGAGATTGAGCGAAGGATGCGGTTATACAAAGGGAACAAAGAGCCGGTACAACTGAAAAACAAGATAGTTATCCTGGTGGATGATGGTATTGCAACAGGCTTTACTATTAAAGCTGCAATAAAATCAATACAGAACGCCGGGGTCTTAGGGATAGTGATTGCAGTGCCCGTTGCTCCCAGTGATGTGCTGGAAGATCTCCTGGAAAGAGTTGACAGAGTGGTGTGCTTGGAGAGTCCGTATCCCTTTTATGCGGTAGGCATGTACTATGAGGATTTTCACCAGACCTCCGACGAAGAGATTATAGAGCTGTTCAAAATATAATGAGATGGGACATCTTAATCCATATAGTTTTCCGAAGGTGCCAGAGCCGGGAATGGAGTGCAGTCTATAGCTTTCCAGAAGGCATATTGGATTCCGGAGGAAATTATATTTGCCATTTTCATCACCAGGCTCAACCTGGTATTCTGCAGTATCAGGTATTCCATAAAGCCGCCGAAGTTTACTATACCGCTTATATGCATATCACCAACCTTAGGGAGGTTCTTGCTAACCCCTGCTCCCGGTTTTAACGGCCCTTCCCCTACGGTTACAAATCCTATTCTTTCCATGGCGCCAAGGCTGGCATCTATTGCTACAATAAAGGGATTTGGATACTTTGCCGCGATTTCATCCATAGTTAGTTTTAGGTTTTTTGCATGTACGGGTTTATCCAATGTGCCGAGGACAATAATATTTTCTTTTTTCAGGCTGTTAGTCAGTTTATAGCCTACAAGGGGACCAAGGCAATCGCCGGTTGACCTGTCCGTACCGATGCAAAGTATAATAATGGGGGTTCTACCCGCAGAATAACACCGTTCAAAACAGCTGGCAAATATCTCGGAGAATCTGGTTAAAGGAAGATTTCCGTTTATGTCAATCGAGTTATAATTTTGTCTGGGAGCCAGGGGCATAAAAAATCCTCCACAAGGTTTTTAATAATAATTTATTTAGATATAATTATAATTATTACAGTTAACAGTTTTTCCCCAGCGGGTTTTATAATACGTGGAAATATTCTCTATATCTGTGGGCATTCGAAATTTGAACAGGAATAGAGGATTTTGTTCTTGTCCAAAGAATAAATAAATGATAAAAACACTATAGGGGTATTGCACATGCGGAAAAAAAGGTACCGGAAAGATAACAAAACGAAATATTTGATTGCATTAACGCTCTTAACCGTGATAATAACCTATTTTGCTTATCCCCATTTTTATTCCAAATTTGTTTCAGTAAAGCTTATCCCCGGGGACTATTTTGACATCTCATACCAGGACGGAGAAGATGTGTATGCGGATTTTGATACAATCTCCGGAAAACTCGTTCATTTGCAGGGAGATACAGTGAGACTGATCGACGGGGAAGGCAATACGGTATGGAGCAGAACCGTCAATGCAAAAAACCCCTTTTTGAGCGCGTCGGCAGATACAATTGCAATCTGTGACAGGGAAACAAATAAAGTATACGGGCTTAACGAGCAAGGAGAATTGATTTGGGAGTTCACTTCAGCGGGAAAAGTGGAACGGATGGGCTTCGACAATTCAAACTTATGGGTGAAATCAACAAAACAGGAACAAGCGGTTGTTGAAGTATTAAACGGCAACGGAGAGGGCTCATCCTATTTAGCTGCAGGGAAGACGGAAGTGACCGGCGTCACCGTCTCAAAGGATGGCAAGAATATTGCCGTCGCTACGGCGGATATAAAAGGAGGACGCCTTTCATGTAATGTAGTTCTATATAAAAACGATGGCAGCATAATATGGGCAAAGGATCTTACGGAGGATATGGTCTTCGGCTTGAAAATTACTGATACCGGGAATATCATGGTACTTTCCGAGAAAAGTCTAATATCCTATGATATTAAGGGAAGCATATTATGGCAAAAACCCTTGAAAGGGTATGTTTCGGCAAAGCTTCTATCAAGCAGTGGAACCTCTATTGTTTCCCTTGCGGAGGATTATAGGATGGGGATACCCGGGAAGATTGGAGAAGAGACCTTTATATATAATGATAAGGGAGAAATCCTTAGGACCATTGCGTGGAAGGACAGGATTGACGGTATTTCAGAGGGGGAAGGATATGCAGTGCTGTTCTCCGGACGGAAAATAAAGCTGGTTAGCATGTTATCGGGAGATATAGTTGACACGGATTTAGATATGGATATTGGGAGACTGTTACTGCTGACAGACAATAAGCTTGCCTGTATATCAGGCAACAGGATATATTTTAGCGACATCAAAAGGTAGGGTTGGATATGAATTGGTTAGATATAATAGTAATTGCTATAATGATATCTTCAGCCATAAAGGGGTATACGGACGGATTCATACTGTCGGTATTCAATATCGTTGGGTTTATAGCTGCCATTGTGATTTCCAAGCTGTATTTTATGAGGCTATCGGAGCATCTTGCAGCTAACACCCCCTTATACAACAGGCTGTATCTTTCCATTTTGAAGAGTATGGAAAACTCCGGCGGGATGATAAAAAACGGAGGGTCACAGGGGCTTCAGCTGCCAAAAAGCCTCGAAAGCATTGGTATTCATACCGGGGTAGTGCAGTATAATACGGGAGCAGTCGCTGAAAATATAGCAGGCGCCTTAAGCACTATCATAATTAACATCTTGAGCATTATTGCCATATATATTGCGGTGAGAATAGTATTTGCCGCAGCGGTATCTTTCCTGAACGCACTGGTAGAGATACCTGTACTGAAACAGTTCAACAAGCTGGGAGGGATTACAGTCGGTCTTCTGAAAGGGATTCTGGTGCTTATGGTGCTATTTACCCTGGCAATACCTCTGACCGTTGTTTTTAACCTCCAGTGGCTGGTTAGTGCAATTGACAACTCGGAAACCGCCGCTTATTTTTACAGGTATAATTTCATAGTTGCCTGGGCTATTGATACGGTTTTAAAGACGCTGCTGAATTGAAAAGAATAAAGGGAGGATTAATATGGATAAACAGATTGACGCTAGAGGTTTAAACTGTCCACAGCCGGTAATACTTACAAAAAAAGCCCTGGATGAAGTAAGAGAAGGAAAAATAACCACAATAGTAAACAGCGAAATAGCAAAAGAGAATGTCAAGAAGCTTGCTCAGAGCATGATGTGTGATGTCGATATACACCAGGTAGGGGGAGACTATTATATCGATATTTTTAAACAGAAGGAAACGCAGGAAATTGGAGGAGTTAACCCTTCAGCACACAGCGGATTGATTGTTTTTATAGGCAGCGATATTTTGGGTGCCGGCGACCGGGTATTGGGACAGATTCTAATGAAGGGGTACCTAAAAACCCTTCTGGATGTGTGCCCCCTTCCGGAAACCATGATTTTTGTAAACAGCGGAGTAAACCTGACGGTTCAAGGGTCTGAAGCTCTGGAAAGCTTAAAGAAACTGGAAGAGGCAGGGGTAGAAATACTATCCTGTGGAACGTGTTTGGACTATTATAATTTGAAGGATAAACTTGCAGTAGGCCAGGTGTCGAATATGTATACAATAGTAGAGAAACTAAACAACGGAGAAAACACAATCATACTATGAGAAGGGATAATTATGCCACTGACTGATTTTTTTGTACTGGCTTTCGATTCAACCCACCATGCAATCCAGGCAGAAAAATTTTTAAAGGAAGCCGGGCTGAAGATAGAGGTGCTTCCTACCCCGAGGGATATAACCGCCAGCTGCGGGCTATCCATAAAATTTCATATGGACCATATTGAAAAGGTTAAGGAGGTCATAGATGTCAGTCAGCCGACTGTAAAGCTTTACAGGGGTTTACGGTTGGAACGGAAAACAATTTACCTGGAGGAAGAATTATAGGGGGAAGAAATATGGAAAAACTCATTGAAAGGTTGAATCTTGACCGGATATCATTAGCTTTCATAGGGCAGAGTGCCTTAAAGATCGTTGCAGTCCTGATTGCCGTTCATCTGGGGAACAAGTTTTTAAAAATACTTATAGATAGGTTCTTTCAAAAACAGTTGAACAGCAAGTTAAAGGTGGATACAAAAAAGATTACAACTATGAGCACCCTTGCAAAAAGTGTAGTGACGTATACTTTATACTTTATAGGATTAACTATGATTATTGCCATAATTGGAATCCCGCCCGCTTCTATTCTGGCTACGGCAGGTATTGGAGGACTTGCAATCGGATTTGGGGCCCAGAACCTGGTTAGGGATGTTATTACAGGCTTTTTTATTCTCCTTGAAGACCAATATGCCGTGGGCGACTATATCACTCTGGACAGATTCTCCGGTATCGTTGAGGAGATAGGGATAAGGATTACAAAGGTAAGGGATTTTAACGGGGATTTGCATATAATACCAAACGGTAATATTTCCAATGTGACAAACCACTGCAGGGGAGATATGAGAGTCATGTTCGACGTCGGGATTGCATATGAGGAGGACGTGGACAAGGCCATAGGAGTAATAGAGAACTTTTTTGCAGACTATAGAATGAAAGAGGAACATTTGACAGACGGGCCAAAGGTCTTGGGGGTATCCGATCTGGCGGATTCTTCCGTGAGACTGAGAATATGGGCAACTTCAAAACCAATGGAGCAGTGGAGGATTGAAAGGGAAATCAAAAAGGGCATAAAGCAGGCCCTGGATGAAGCGGGGATAGAAATACCCTATCAGAAGCGGGTAATTTTGAGTAAATAGGGAGGGATACCATGCCGCTGAAACTTGAGCTTGGGGATATAGTACAAATGAAGAAAATGCATCCCTGCGGCAATAACCGGTGGGAGATCACAAGAACCGGAGCGGACATTAGAATTAAATGTATGAAGTGTGAAAGGCAGGTTCTTATGTCAAGGGAGAACTTTGAGAAAAGAGTAAAGAAGCTGATACCCAAGGAAGAATACAGGGAATAATAATATTGCATTGGTAAAACCGTTGTGATAGAATACTTAGGTACATCCTTGCTCTACTCAAGTAGAGCCGTTTAGTCCAGAAGGAGGTGAAGGTATGAGTAAATATGAAGCGTTGTACATCCTTGATACCGAACTTGATGAGGAATCCAGGAATGCAGTCATTGAGAAGCTAAAGGGCGTTGTTGAAAGTTCCGGTGAGATTGAGAGCATCGAAGAGTGGGGTACCAGGAAACTTGCCTATCTGATCAACAAGAAAAGCGAAGGATATTACGTGAAAATGAATTTTAGCGCAAGTCCTGATGTGCCCAAAGAGCTGGCAAGGATATTCAGAATCACTGAAAGCGTTTTAAGATACCTGATAATAAAAGAGGATGAATAAATCAGGGTGGTGTATAAAATGTTAAACAAAGTATGCCTTGTGGGAAGGCTGACAAGGGATCCTGAACTGAGATTTATACCGGGATCCGGGACGCCGGTAGCCTCTTTTACCCTTGCCGTCGATAGAAGCTTTAAAAACAAGCAGGGGGAGAGGGAGGCCGATTTCATAGGTATCGTCGTATGGAGTAAGCTTGCGGAATTGTGTGCGAATTATCTCTCAAAGGGCAGGCTTGTGGCTGTTTCCGGACGAATTCAATCCAGAAGCTGGGAAGATGAGGCCGGGAAAAGAAGATACATGATTGAAGTCGTTGCCGATGAGGTGAGCTTCCTGGACAGGGGAACTTCGAATCCTAACAGCGGAAACATAAAAGGTTCCAACCAGGATGATTTTCCGCAGGATGATGATTTCTTTCCGATAGAAGATGATCCGGACCTGCCGTTCTAAAGGAGACATTTAATCTGTAAACTACGAACTACGAACTACGAACTAGTACCTAGTACCTGCATTAAAAGGAGGGATATATGTGAAGCGTAAAGCCCGAAAAGGGAAAAAGCGGGTTTGCAACTTTTGCGTTGATAGTATAGATAAGATTGACTACAAGGATGTAAGTAGACTAAGAAAGTATATAACAGAAAGAGGCAAGATAGTTCCCAGAAGGATCAGTGGGAACTGTGCAAGGCATCAAAGGCAGCTTACAGTAGCAGTGAAAAGGGCGAGAAATATTGCTTTGCTACCATATACCGCTGAATAAGAGAGCTATATATGCTCTCTTTTTGTTACACTGACGACATATTGTTTTATATTGCAATGTTATTTTGCAATAATCCAGAAAACTGATACATGGTTATACATGATTCGCTGTTTTTGCTGCGGAGGAAACGGGACATCCAACCATTCAGAGGAGGAGGTGCAGGGTTTGGCGCCTTCGGGTGATAATATGGATATAACGAGGAATATTAAGCTGATAGAGTGGCTCAAATGCGAGCTTCTTTCAGGTGTGGCGTCCTTTAATCAACTTCTGTACAAGGGCAAGCAGGGAAGCCACGAGGCGTTAACCGATGTGATAGCCAGCATAATACTGGTATCATACCTGTTGGCCAGGAGGCTCGGTATAACCTTTGCTTCGGTTGATTTGAAAATTCAAAACAAAATAAAACTGGGCATTACTGAAGAACATGAAATAGAGAAACGGTATGGGGACCTTTCGGAACTGTCTGCATACATGAATAGAAATAGAAAGTAGGGGTAATAGATGGTGAGAGATAATAATACGAGGGCAATAGCAAATGCGGCACTGGCAACGGCATTGTCGGTGATTATCGCAGTTATAGGGCTCTTTGTCCCGCTTTTGTCCCTTGCTTCTTTATTATGGCCGGCGCCTATAATAATTACAATCAAGCGCTACGGTTTCAGGTATGGCATATACGCCACCATAGCTTCGGGGCTGATTGTGGGGATGATATCTGAACCGCTTTATGCAATATATGTGATACTGGGATACGGAGCTGTAGGACTTGCCATAGGGTATGGTGTTGAAAAGACGTTTTCTGCCGGGAGAACGTTGCTCATTGCATCCCTTGCATCCCTTGTATCCAAAGTCATACTTGTATATGCTATTACCAGAATAATGGGTGTAAACCCGATTGAAGTCCAGTTTGAAGCAATGAAAGAGGCCTTTGAATTTTCAACCGGTATATATAAAAACCTGGGGATAGACAGGGTGGAAGATATAAACAACATGTTTATGACATCGCTGCAGATGTTGAAGGTAACTCTTCCGGCTTTGCTGATTTCCGCATCGGTATTGGACTCTTTTCTGAATTACTCGGTAGCAAGGCTTATACTGAGAAGGTTTAAGCTTTCTCTGGACCCTTTGCCTTCCTTCGGAGAGTGGAGATTTCCCAATAACATTTCCCTGGGTTTTTTGCTGCTGGTTGCCCTAACCTTTATCGGAGGGTATCTAGGGCTTGAAAATACTCAAGTGATAATGAGCAATATATTCCTGCTTTTTAACATGGTTTTCTTGATCCAGGGGCTTTCGCTGATATACTATTTTTTAACGGTTAAGGGAGTGGCGAAGGCGATCAAAGTTTTCCTGCTGGTGATTATAATGTTCAACCAGACCCTTGCTATGGGGGCTGTATTTGCGGGCCTTCTCGATGTTATCTTCGATTTCCGGAAACTGTCTGTCCGGAAGAATTGATTGGGGAATCAAAAGCTTGCTGCGGCAGGTGAAGAAAGCCTTTCAGGGTATATACATCCGGAAGGAGTATGATTATGAAGAATGTAAACTTTATCAAACTGATGACACCAAACACTTCGATATATCTTTGGATAATATCAATAATGACGGCATTTATGCTGTATTACAATCGAGTGCTCGGGATTATTGGGGCGCTGGTGCTTGCATATCTTATATATTACAATAGGAGATATACACATAGCAAGAAAAAACAGTTCACGGAATATGTGGAAAACCTATCCTTCAACATTGACAATGCTTTTATCAATACCTTGATAAGACTGCCGTTACCCCTTGCTGTTATTGATGAGGAGGGCAATATCAGCTGGTATAATACAAAGTTTTCAGAAATAGTCAGGGCTGAAAACCTTTTTGGGGAAGGTATCGGGAAGTATTTCAAGGACCTGGATGTTAAGAGTATTATACAGGATAAAAAAGACATGGAAATTCAGGCAACAAATGCAGATAGACATTATAAGATCCTGTATAATATAGTAGAAGCTAAAGGGAACAATGGGCAAGCGGTTAAGATTGGAATGCTGTACTTTATAGACGTGACAACAGGAGTACAGCTGGAAAAGGAGTGTGAAGACAGTAAGATTGTGATTGCGCTGGTGCAGGTGGACAGTTATGAGGAGATATTGCAGAGCACTCCTGCCGACAACAGGCCGCTGCTGGTGGCAGAGATAGACAAGAAGCTGAACCAATGGGCGGACAGTATTAACGGGTGCATAACAAAATACGATGACGATAAGTTCATAGTAATATTTGAAAAGGGACACCTCTCCTATCTGCAGGAGAAGAAGTTCGATATATTGGACGGGATCAGGGATATCAATGTAAAAAATACAATCCCTCCGACCCTCAGCATCGGACTGGGGGTCAATGCTGAAAGCCCGGCGCAGCTCAACCGTTTTGCAAACGCTGCCAAGGACCTGGCACAGGCCAGGGGAGGAGACCAGGCAGTCGTTAAGGATGGCGAAAGGATGTACTTCTATGGCGGAAGAACCAGGGAGGTAGAAAAGAAGACAAAGGTCAAATCAAGAGTTATTGCGCATGCTCTACGGCAGTTGATCAGCCAGAGCTCCAAGGTTATTATAATGACGCACAAATTTGCAGACCCTGACTGTCTTGGCTCCGCGATGGGCCTGTTTAGAGGGGCAAAGACACTGCGCAAAGATGTCCGGATAATAATGAACGGGCCTAATCCTTCCATAGATATTATGTATTCCCGTATAGTAGAAGATGAAGAGTATGCGAATCTGTTCATCAACTGCGAGGAAGCAGGGAATTTAGTGGACAGCGAAACACTCATAATAACCGTTGATACCCACAGGCCCAGCTATACCGAGTGTCCGGAGGCGCTTAAGAAGGCAGGCGCACTGGTTGTAATAGACCATCACCGGAGGAGTACCGAGTTCATTGAGCAAGCTGCCCTGGTGTATCAGGAGACATACGCTTCTTCTACGTGTGAGCTGGTAACCGAAATACTGCAGTACCTGGATGACGCCGTAAAGCTGAAGCCGATGGAGGCGGAAGCCCTTCTGGCAGGGATATTTGTAGATACAAAGAATTTCACATTTAAAACAGGGGTGAGGACCTTTGAAGCAGCCTCCTATCTGAGGAGTATGGGAGCTGATACCACCTCTGTCAAGCAGCTTTTCCAGGATGATATCGAAACTTTTATAGCGCGGGCGGAAACGGTAAAGAACGCAGAAATTGTGCGTGAAAACATAGCTGTTTCGGTCTGCCCGGACAGGGTAAAAAATCCGCTCCTTGTAACTGCCCAGGCGGCCGATGTGCTTTTGGAAATACAGGGAGTAAAGGCTGCCTTCGTACTGTGCGAGTACGGGGATAGTATATTTATCAGCGGCAGGTCGTTGGGAGATATCAATGTTCAACTGGTTACTGAAAAGTTGGGCGGTGGAGGGCATCTGACGGTAGCGGGGGCACAGTTGAGGGGTGTAGACCTTGGCAAGGCCCGTGAAATGCTGGAGGAAGCCTTATATGAATATATTGAGGAGGGTGATGTTTGATGGAAGTAATCCTCGTTAAAGATGTAAAGGGACAGGGGAAAAAGGGTGATGTAGTTAAGGTAAGCGATGGATATGCAAGGAATTTTCTGCTGCCGAAAGGATATGCCATTGAGGCGACCGAAGGGAGCAAGAGGAAGTTAACGGAAGAAAAGGCACAGATCCAGAAAAGGCAGCAGCAGGAGAAGGATAAGGCAAACAAGCTCGCGGATAAGATATCAAACCTTGAAGTTAACCTTAAAGTTAAGGCTGGGGATAACGGGAAACTCTTTGGTTCGGTTACCGGAAAGGATATAGCCGAAGCGTTGAAGAAACAGCACGGGATAGAGGTGGACAAAAAAAGGATAGTGCTTGATGAACCTATTAAGAATACAGGAGAATTTGCCATAGAAATCAAAGTATATCCGGAAGTGTCCGCAGAGCTAAAGGTTGTAATTAAAGAAGAATAACAGAGAGGGGACCGGGTTGTGGCACAGAACGTTGAACAATACATAACAGAGGATGGAAATATCAGCAAGCTCTATGATAAAGCGGAGATCAGTTTACAGATAAAAACCCTGAACGAGATGATCTCGGATTGTTTAGGACAAAAAACATACACCGAAAGATTGAAGGAGCTGGAGATAGAAGGCTTTCTTGAATTGCCGGATATCTCGGAGAGAATTTTTGCGCTTCAAAGGTTGGTGCTGGAGGATGATTGTCCTGCGCCGGCTCCCCATGAATATGCAAGGACCATGAGAAAGCTGAGGAATAAGGTTACAGAAATGCTTGCGGAGAGGGTAGTAAAGGAGCAGATCAATAAGGAACTGAAGGAAAGAATTCAAAGAAAGCAAGCCCAGTATCTAGCGGAACTAAAGCTGGAGATCCTGAAAAAACATTCGGGACCGGAGAACCTATCAACCCTCAAGAAATACGCAAAGCTTGAAAGACTTGAGGGGAAAAAGCTGAACAGGTCTATGATGGAATTGCTGCGGCCGACTTCAATAGATGAAATTGTGGGACAGCAAAGGGCTATCGGCGCACTTCTTGCCAAGATTGCTTCTCCCTATCCTCAGCATGTATTAATCTACGGTCCCCCCGGTGTGGGGAAAACCTCGGCGGCAAGACTTGCGCTGGAGGTCGCCAAAACAAAGGATTATTCACCATTTTCAGATAGTGCCGGCTTTATCGAGGTTGACGGTACCACCTTGAGGTGGGACCCCAGAGAAATAGCAAATCCGCTGCTTGGATCCGTCCATGACCCTATATACCAGGGCAGCAACCGGGAGTTATCCGACACGGGGATACCGGAACCGAAGATCGGCTTGGTGACGCAAGCTCACGGTGGTATCCTCTTTATTGATGAGATTGGAGAAATGGACCCGATACTTCAGAATAAATTGCTAAAAGTGCTTGAGGATAAAAGAATAGAGTTTGAATCGATTTATTACGACTCTGCCAACAAAAACATGCCCATGTATATTAAAAAACTGTTCGAAGAAGGTGCACCGGCTGATTTTATACTTATCGGAGCAACTACCAGGCAGCCGGAGGATATAAATCCGGCTTTCCGTTCCAGGTGCACAGAAATATTCTTTGAACCCTTAACTCCAAATGATATAATTCAGATAATAGGCAATGCGGTGAAAAAACTGGGGGCGAAGATTGAGAACGGCTGTGCCGAGATAATAAGCCAGTATACCATCGAAGGAAGAAAGGCCGTTAATCTCCTGGCAGATGCGTATAACGTGGCTATAAACAGGCAGAACTGCAAACCGGACGAGGTTTTTATTTCGTGCAGAGACGTATATACCGTTGTACAGACAGGCCGCCTTACCCCCTATGTAAGGCCCAGGAAAAGGGATGACCGCCAGATCGGAAGGGTAATGGCCCTGGGTGTCAGCGGCTATGTTGGATCCCTTTTGGAAATAGAGGCTGTCTCCTTTCCGGCCCTGCAAAAGGGAAACGGGACTATCCGATTTAACGATACCGCCGGGCCGATGACCAAGGATTCGCTGTTTAACGCCGCCGCTGTTATACGCAAGATAAGCGGGGAGATAATAAGCGATTATGATATTCACGTGAATTGTGTCGGCGGGGGCAGGGTGGACGGGCCTTCGGCGGGTATAGCCATTATGGCTGCGATTATCAGCGCCATAAAACAGAAGCCTGTCAGGCAGGATATAGCGGTTACCGGTGAAATATCCATCCGGGGATACGTCAACCCGGTGGGAGGGATAATAGAGAAGATTTACGGGGCCAAGCAAAACAGCATGTCAGCGGTCGTGATTCCTTCGGACAATTTGAAGGATGTGCCGTCAGACCTTACAGGCATAGAGGTATATGCCGTCGATAGAGCGGAAGAAGTATTGCAAATCTTAATAGATGAGTAGCGGGCGGTGAGTTAAATGCAGTCATTGAGCAGAATTCCCCCCCATAGTATTGAAGCCGAACAATCTGTGCTTGGCGCAATGCTGTTGGATAGGGAAGCCATAATCTCTGCTTTGGAATTTGTAAAGGCGGAAGACTTTTATAAGGACAGCCACAGGGAGATCTTCGAGGCTATGTCGGTACTCTTTGAGAAGGGCGAACCTGTGGATTTGATCACCCTTTCAGAGCAGCTGAAACAACGGAACAAGCTGGAAGCGGTTGGAGGCGCCGCTTTTCTGACCGATTTGTCTTCCAGTGTACCTACAATTGCCAATGTTGCTCATTACGCCAGGATTATCCAGGAAAAATCCTTGCTGCGAAGGCTTATCAGGGCCTGCGGGGAGATTTCAGAGAAGAGCTTTGAAGCCGCTGAAGAGGTAGACGGGATTATAGAGTACGCCGAAAAGAGCATATTTGACCTGTCACAGAGGAAGGTGACAAGGAGCTTTATACCCATAAAGGACATACTCATTTCCAGTTTCAACAGAATAGAGAAGCTCTACAGCACTAAAGCAACCATAACAGGCATATCCACCGGATTTACGGACATTGACAATAAAACCTCGGGCATGCAGAAGAGCGATTTGCTGTTGGTTGCGGCACGGCCCTCCATGGGAAAAACCGCATTTGCCTTGAATATAGCCCATAATGCTGCGCTGAAGAGCGGGGTTCCTGTTGCAATTTTCAGCCTTGAGATGTCCAAGGAGCAGCTTGTTAACCGCATGATTTGTGCGGAAGCCAATATCGACAGCCATAAGCTCAGGACAGGCAACCTTGAGGAGGACGACTGGCCAAAGCTCGCCCTGTCCGTTAACAAGCTTTCCAAAGCTAATATTTACATAGACGATACACCGGGAATAACTGTGCCGGAGATGAGGTCAAAATGCAGAAGGCTTAAGCTGGAAAGAGGACTAGAGTTGGTTGTGGTCGACTATCTACAGCTGATGCAGGGGAGCGGCAGGGCTGAGAGCAGGCAGCAGGAGATATCCGATATATCCAGGTCCTTAAAGGCACTGGCCAGGGAAATGGATTGTCCCGTTCTTGCACTATCGCAGCTCAGCAGGGCTCCGGAGATGCGGTCGGAGCACAGGCCCATGCTCTCGGATTTGAGGGAATCCGGCGCTATAGAACAGGATGCGGACGTTGTTATGTTTCTGTACAGGGATGAATATTACCATCCGGATACCGAGAAGAAGAGCATAGCGGAAGTAATCATTGCAAAACAAAGAAACGGTCCGACCGGAACTGTCGAACTGGTTTGGATGGACAAGTATACGAAATTTGCAGACATGGCGAAATTCAGGGAAGAATAAAGGATAGGAATGTGTGTTTGTGCATATCTTTGTGGACAGTGTGGACAAGTGTGGACAATTATGCACATTATCAACAGATTTCATTATATGTTTGAATTATTAGCGCTTGTGGTAATATAATAAATACAACACTGACCTTAAAAGAGGAGGGTATACAATGAAAGTTACCAAGGATATGATTATTTCCGAAGTACTTAGAATGGATAGGGGAACGGCACCAATATTCATGAAACACGGTATGCACTGCCTTGGATGCCCTGCATCTTCCGGTGAGAGCATAGAAGATGCCAGCGCAGTTCACGGTATTGATGCAGATAAACTCGTGGAAGACTTAAACAAATATCTTGAAGGCAAATAAAACAGCCCCGGGCTGTTTTATTTTTTACCCTTTTAAGTGTATAATCGTTTTGGACGGTCAAATTATATTAATTGACGGGAGATTGTCATTTTGGTATTATACTATGGGATTTTTGATGGAAGGAAAGGGAAGCAGAATGACTATTAAGGATAAATACGATGTAATCATTGTGGGAGCAGGTCCCGCAGGAATTTTTACAGCAATCGAACTGACCAAGAACCGGGACCTGGATGTCCTGATAATCGACAAGGGCAGGCAAATACTGAAGAGGACATGTCCCGCCCGTACCGGGGAATGCACCAACTGCGACCCATGCGCCATTGTAACGGGATGGGCAGGAGCAGGGGCTTTCAGCGATGGAAAGCTGTCCTTGAGCCCTGAGGTAGGCGGAAATATTACTGATTATCTTGAAGAACAGGAAGCCGAGGAACTGATTAAATATGCCGATGAAATATATCTGAAGTTTGGCGCAAACCGCGAAGTCCACGGGATGAACGAGAGAAAAGTGGACGAACTGGTGTATGAAGCTTCAAAATACGGGATAAAACTTGTGCCCTGCCCCGTCAGACATTTAGGTACGGACAAGGCCTTTGACGTGTTGAAGGCGATGTATGATTATCTGGTCAAAAAGGGAATAGAGTTCGGGGAGCTTACCACTGCGCAGGACATATTGGTCCGGGAGGGCAGGGTGACGGGTATTAGAATCAAGCAAAAGGGCCAGGAAGAAAAGGAAGTCCAGGCGGAATATATTGTAGTTGCCCCCGGCAGGGGAGGTGCAGAGTGGCTGTCCGGGCAGGCAGCGAAGCTCGGTATCAGTACAAGAAATAATGCAGTGGATATAGGGGTCAGGGTTGAGGTCCCTAATTCGGTTATTGATCATCTCACCAGGGACCTGTATGAAGCGAAGATGGTATACTATTCCGATACATTTGAAAACAAGGTAAGAACGTTCTGCATGAATCCCGGAGGGGTGGTTTCTGAAGAGCATTATGAGGGAGGCATTGTGGTTGTAAACGGGCACAGCTATTCCGACCAGAAGTTAAGAACAAAGAATACGAATTTTGCTCTGCTGGTATCGACTGCCTTTACCGAACCCTTTAACCAGCCCATCGAGTACGGAAAGTATATTGCTAAGCTGGCAAATATGCTGACGGGCGGAGGAATAATGGTTCAAAGGCTGGGGGATTTGCTGAAGGGCAGGAGGACCGATTATGGAAGGCTGAAGAAGTCAACTACCATACCGACATTGAAAAGCGCTGTACCCGGCGACCTTAGCTTTGTACTGCCGGACAGGCACCTGACTTCTATAGTTGAAGCCCTGAAGGCCTTTGATAGTCTCGCACCCAACCTGTACTCCCGTAACACCCTTCTTTACGGATGCGAGGTAAAGTTTTACAGCAGCAAGATCGAGGTGGATAACAGGTTCCAGACCAAGATAAAAAACCTATACACCATTGGTGACGGCGCAGGAATAACCAGGGGCTTGATGCAGGCATCGGTTACAGGCGTGGTGGTGGCTCGGGAAATACTCAAAAGATCAAAATAACATCAACTTTAAAATACACCGGTTGTGTGGTATTATATTATATGGTTTTTTAGCCCGAAGGGGAAAACAAAACCGGGAAGAGGTGTAATTATGTCAAGCTTGGTTGTTATTGGCGCCCAGTGGGGAGATGAGGGAAAGGGAAAGATAATAGATTTCCTGGCCCAAAGGGCAGAGGTGGTTGTCAGGTACCAGGGAGGGAATAACGCAGGCCATACGGTAGAAGTGGGTGAGGAGACATACAAGCTTCACCTTATACCATCGGGGATTCTTTATCCCGAAACCCTGTGCATCGTAGGAAATGGAGTGGTAATAAATCCGGAAGTAATGTTAGATGAACTAAACAGTTTAAAAGATAGGGGAATAGACACGTCAAACCTGCGTATCAGCGACAGATGCCACGTTATAATGCCCTATCACGTTAGAATAGATGACCTGGAGGAAGACAGGAAAGGCGAGGCAAAAATAGGTACGACCAGGAGGGGAATCGGTCCCTGCTATATGGATAAAACCGAAAGGATAGGGATCAGGGTCTGCGACCTCCTGGACAGAGATATTTTCAGAGAAAAGCTGTCCGCAAACCTTGCGGTAAAAAACCTTATCCTGGAGAAGATATACGGCGAGGCCGTCATCTCCTTTGAGGAGGTTTTTGAAAAGTACTGCGGTTATGCTGAGCAGTTGAGGGAATATGTTGAAGATACTACAATAACACTATATAATGCCCTAAGAGAAGGCAAAAAGGTCTTATTCGAAGGAGCCCAGGGAACCCTGCTGGATAATGACCTGGGAACCTATCCCTTTGTTACATCCTCTCACCCTATAGCAGGGGGAGTTTGCATCGGGTCAGGAGTCGGTCCCACATATATAAACCGTGTTACCGGTGTTGTTAAAGCATATACTACCAGAGTTGGAAAAGGTCCCTTCCCGACCGAACTGCTGGACGAAACAGGTGACGCGATGAGGGAGAAGGGACACGAATACGGAACAACCACCGGAAGACCAAGGAGATGCGGCTGGCTTGACGCAGTCATGCTCAGATTCGCAGTCAGGACCAATGGATTAAGCAGCCTGGCAATTACTAAACTTGATATACTGAGCGGGCTTGATAAGGTGAAGATATGTACAGGATATGAGTATGACGGCACCGTTATAAAAGAGTTTCCCGCAAGCCTCGATGCTTTGGAAAAGTGTAAACCGATTTACGAGGAGATGGAAGGATGGCATGAGGATATCAGCAATATTGCTTCATACCAGGAGCTCCCGCTCAATGCGAGAAAATACCTGGAAAGGATAGAACAGCTCACGGATGTCAAGATTTCCATTGTTTCGGTTGGGCCGAGGAGAAATCAGACAATTGTGCTGGAGAACCACATATAATGACTGTAAAAATGTCTTGCAGATGAGATATATTACCCGGCCAATTTTTTTCATAAACTGTTGACATTAAAACGATTATCCTTTATCATATATTATTGTCGATAGAATTGTCGGATGACCCATTAGCTCAGTTGGTAGAGCACCTGACTCTTAATCAGGGTGTCCAGGGTTCGAGTCCCTGATGGGTCACCACTGCGGCCCGGTAGTTCAGCTTGGTTAGAATGCCAGCCTGTCACGCTGGAGGTCGAGGGTTCGAGCCCCTTCCGGGTCGCCATTTATGCTGGTGTAGCTCAATTGGCAGAGCAGCTGACTTGTAATCAGCAGGTTGCGGGTTCAAGTCCCATCACCAGCTCCAAAACATTGAAAAACCTTGCATCCTATCGGATGCGAGGTTTTTTGTTGTCTTTTACTTGCACCTCAGGTCTTCGCCATAGAATTCAAGGGCCTCAAAGCTGCTTGAGATCCGTGAAAAGATTCTTTGCCCATAGGTTTCTATGATCTGTTCGCTGTTGAGGTTTGTCGAAATCAATATTTTCCTGTTTTCGAGCAGCCTGGCGTTTATTATATTGAAAAGCTCGGACAGGGTAAAGCTGTTCGAAAGCTCGGTTCCAAGATCGTCGATTATCAAAAGGTCACAGGTCAGAATAGCGTTCAGTTGCTCGCTGCTCAGGGATGCTTCGGACTGGTTGAACCGGAATTGTTCAAGGATTCTGAAAAGGCCGAAGGCAGTAAGGTATATTACGGTCTTTCCCTTGTCCAGCAGTTCCTTGGCAATGCAGTGACACAGGAAGGTCTTGCCCAGGCCCGTGCTTCCTGAAAAAAGCAGGTTCTTTGCAGTTCCCTTATCGAAATTATGGACAAATCCCTCGCAAACGCTCACAATCTCGCTCATATTATCACGGGGGGATTTGCTGTATTTGCCGAATTTATCAGCGGAAAACCTTTCAATATCAAAGGTCTTGAAGTTCTCCCGCTGCAGTACGCCGCTCAGGTTGGACTGCCGGTAAGCCATATCGATAAGCCGCTGCTTTAAACATTTGCACTGTCTTCCGTTGACATAACCGGTATCACTGCACGCATCACAATCATATTGAACAGTGAAGTCGGTCAAAGAATACCTATATTTTTTCAGAAGCTGTTCCTTTTCTTCCCTCAGGGCAGAAATCTCTTCTTTTAGCGCATTGACGAATTCTTCATGGGATGAAGTTTCCGTCATCAGCAGCGATTTTGTGCACTGGAGTCCAAGGTTCTTAATGGTTTCATCTATCTCCCTGACCCTCGGTATGATATTATAAATCTCCCTTACCCTTTCATTCCGCTCCTGTTCCGCCCTATCCCTCTTCTTCTGTAATTCCAACAGTATCTGTTTTATATTGTCGGGCATTTTCATCGTCTCCCCGGGTTATAAGCTTTTTTTCTTAAACAGAATCTGGTCAAGCTGCTCTTTGGTGTATTTCAGCATAGGCTGATCGAAATTATGGAACTTATTCTTCTTTCCCTTAAGTTTTGAGCGATGCTCCAAGACTTCTGCCTGGACATCTTTTACGGATTTCATTTCATTCTTATACCAATCGCTTACTATTCCATCAATATAGTTTAGGGTGGGGTTGGTGATTCTCATATAAGCGGTGTCACAGGCTTTTATTATCATATCCACCGGCATTTTGTACTCATCAAACCACTTGTCCATGATTTCCTTTTCTTTCTTGGAGGGATTCCTCGAAAGTCCCATGGTTTTCAATATCTTACCGTACAGGCTGTATCTTTTGTCCGTTACCTCCAGCATTTCCTGCAGCTTTTCCATAGAATTTATGCCGCTGTCGTACCAGTTGTTAATAATTGCGTTTACATATTTTATACTTTTTACTCCTCTTTTTTCTATGGAGTATTTGAAGGCTTCTATAATGATGTCCTGAGGCATTTTCAGGTCGTACAGCCATTCAAGGCACTGCAGGCTTTCGGTTGGGTTCAGAGGCCGGCACATCAACTGCTGGATAGTGTGAAACATTTCGTTTATTTGCCTATCCTTCATCGCTTCTGTAAGGTCCGAAGGGGTGTAGCTTTCACGGCTGCTCCCGGTTTTTATTTCGGGGTTGCAGAAGTTATCTATGTACAACTGCTTCAGATTAAGAAATTCAATAGCAAAATCCCCGCTCTTATCTCCGGAGAGATAATGCTTCTTGACAATTTCCCTCTTTTCCCAGTAATCCCAGGCCTTAATAACGTCAGAGAGCAGGATGTTCAGGGTGCGGGCTATGTTTGCGTTTGAGAAGTTGGCGTATTGTTCAGGATGGGTTGCATACTTATAGCCCAATAAATATACCTTGACATAGGTGCCGTCTGCCGAAGGCATGAAGTCGTCGATAAAAATATTTTCTATAGGGGTATCACCCAGGTCGATGCTGGTTTTCCCGAGTATAAAATGCATAATATCACTCCATGGATAAATTTTGCCAACCTCCGGTGATTATATTATAACATAATAGTTATTACCCTTCCCACTTAGGCATAAAAATATTATATATCAAGGGGAGGCGAAGGCTTTGAGAAGGATTACGGTGGTTATTATGCTTGCGGTCCTGCTGCTGACATCGTGCAATACCGGATGGTGGGAAGCGGATCGCAATGCCGAGCCTATATTCGATAAGGAAAGGATAAACCAATACACAATAAACTGCTACTACGATGAGGTTGAAAAGATTATCAAGGGCTATCAGCAGATAACATATTATAATAATGAGGAATCCATACTGGAAGATATTTATATCCATCTATATCCGAACTACTTCAACGATAAAGATTCCGTTCCGTTCACGGCGTCCGAGATGTATATGGCCTACCCCGACGGGTTTGATATAGGGTTTATCAATATTGACAGCCTGTCAGTGGAAGGCGACGGAGGTACCTGGGGTTATACCAATAGTACCGGACGCGTTCTAAGGGTTGAGCTTTCAAAACCACTAAAGCCAGGAGAGCACATAGTTCTGGATATGAACTATACTGTTAAGCTGCCGAGATGTAACGGCCGTTTTGGCTACGGGCAAAGAACGGTGAAAGGAGCGAACTGGTATCCTGTGGTGGCGGTGTTTGACGTCAACGGGTGGAATCTAGACCCGTATTACAGCTTCGGAGACCCCTTCTATAGTGACGTGAGCAACTACAGCGTAAACATAACGATACCGGAGAGTTATGAAGTGGCTGCTGCAGGGGTTGTTGTGCGGAGTAAAAAGAATGGTAAGGGCTTTAAGGAGATCAGCATTGTAGCAAACAGGGTAAGGGATTTTGCCTGGATAGCAAGCGAAGACTTCAAAATAAAAGAAAAGAAGGTCGGGGATGTTAAGGTAAAATCATATTTTTTTCAGGATGAAGGCGGAGAAAAGGCCCTTGAAGTAGGGGCCAAATCTATTGAAATATTCAGCAGTCTCTTTGGGGAATACCCCTATAAGAACTATTCTGTGGTTGCGGCGGATTTTTATGTCGGGGGAATGGAGTACCCAAATCTTGTAATCATTAATAAAGAGTTGTATAATAAAGAAGGTCATTTTTCTCTTGAGTACGTTGTAGCTCACGAGACCGCGCACCAGTGGTGGTATGGGGTTATTGGAAACAACGAGGTAATGGAACCCTGGTTGGATGAAGGGCTTACCGAGTATTCAACCATCCTGTATTATGAAAACCGGTACGGTAAAGAGACGGCTGAAGGAGTACTGGACAATATAATAGGAAAGAGATATAAAAAGTACAGCGGGGACAAAGGCTCATGGGAACAGAGCATACATAGAAGCCTTGCCGAATTTGACAGTGCTGAGGAATACTACACCCTTGTTTACTACGGGGGAGCCGTTGTTATTCATCAGATCAGAGAAGCTTTGGGGGATCAGGATTTTTTCAACGCATTGAAAACGTATTATAAGGTCTATTCCTTTGAAAACGCTACAACCAATGACTTTTTAGGTGTGGTTGAGAATACAGCCGGCATGGAGATACAGGACAGGGTGAATGAGTGGCTGTCGCAGGGCATATGACCTTCCACTAAGTGGATAAAATGTATAAAAAAACAGCAATAGCAGATAACTAATAATGTCCCCGATATAGGGAATGTCCCCAGCAAAGTGTGGAGTAGTGCACTAAAGTTGGAAAGGAGAGCAACAATGGATAAGCTGCCGAACCTTAAATCTATAAGTGAATTTTATAGAAAGCTTATAGAAAAACCCATCCTGAGCAGGAAAAAGGCTGGAGCAGCGGTATTGATCGTTCTGGTGTTATTGTCGGGAGTATATTTGTTGTATGTAAGCAATACAGGATACAGCGTGCAAATAAACGGAACCCCGGTAGGTATAATAAAGGATAAAGCCATTGCGGAGAGCGTTGTTTCCGAGATTACCGAAGAGATAGGAGAGGACCTTGGAAAGGACAGCGTGATAATCGGCGCGGAATTGAAGCTGTATAAAGTCAGGCTGTCCGGAGAAGAGATAATTACAAGGGAAGAATTGAAGGAAAGGATTAAGAATTCCATCGACCTGAAGAGAAAAGCGGTAACCATATATATTGACGACCAGCCTGTGATATCCCTGCTTGGCAGGGAAGCTGCAGAGGGAGTGCTTGATGAGATTAAGCACACCTTTGCCGTTCAGCAGGAAGGTATCACCTTTGATGATATACGCTTCAAAGAGAAAGTGGAAATTGAAGAAAGCGCGGTTGAGCCTGAAGACCTCCAAAACCCTGAAGATGCAATCAGATTCCTCGTTAACGGGACAACGGAGACCAAGGTATATACCGTAAAAAAAGGAGACAGCCTTTGGCTAATATCCAATAACAACAATATCTCCGTTGAGGATTTGGAGAAAGCCAACCCCGGCATTGACCCGAAGAGGCTGCAGATAGGGCAGCAGCTGAGTATGGTTGTACCGAAACCCTTTGTCACCGTTGTAACAGAGGAAACCCGCGTTTACAGAGAAAGGGTGCCCTTTGAAACTGAGTACAAGGAAAGCACTGAGTTCTTCAAAGGAGAATCTATTATTAAGAAAAACGGCAGCTATGGAGAAAGGGAAGTCACAGCCAAGGTGGTTAAAGAAAACGGACAGGAAGTTTCAAGGGTGATACTGGATGAAATAGTTTTAAAGGAACCGGTTTCAAGGCTTGTAGCCCTGGGAACCAAACCACCGCCGCCAAGCCAGGGTACGGGGACCTTCGCGTATCCGGCAAGGGGTACGATAACATCCGGCTTCGGATGGAGATGGGGCCGCCAGCATACCGGTATTGATATATCGGTTCCGGTGGGGACCCCGGTGAAAGCGGCAGATGGGGGTACAGTAACGTTTGCGGGCAGGTATGGCGATTATGGCAACCTGGTGATAATAGATCACGGGGACGGTTACGAGACCTATTACGGGCATAACGATGAGCTTATGGTATCAAAGGGAGACAAGGTATTTAAGGGTCAAACCATAGCTTTATCGGGGAAGACGGGAAGAGTCACGGGACCGCACCTGCACTTTGAAGTGAGGAGGTTCGGAGTGCCTGCCGACCCGATGAAATATCTGAGTAACTGAGGAGAGGAAAAGCCTCTCCTTTTATGCTTATGCTGGACATCGCAAAGAGCCCTGTCATTCAAGGATTTGATTTATATCCGGGATACCATACCCCTGCTGGGTTTTAACCAGGTTTAAGCTCTTGCTGCTGTGCCTGAGAAGGGACTTGAGTTCTTCAGGGGACAAATCGGGCTTTTTGCCCAGGATGAGGGCTGCGGCTCCCGCTACAGCCGCGCATGCCGCTGAAGTCCCTGAACCTGTGCGGTAATAATATTCAAGCTTTGCACTTCTATGACCCGCTGCGGTTTTTGGGATAAAAGCAGTATCGGCGTTTAGGGACACAATATGCGAACCCGGTGCCAAAAAATCAGGGCCCTGGTTTCCGTCCAGAGTATATCCCCTGCTTGAAAACGTGCAAAGGGGTTTTTCCGGGCATGGGATTTTCCCGCGTGTCTGCGCTGCGCCTACTGTGATTATGCTGGGATTGATGCCGGGGGAAGATATCCACGAGTTGTAGGGGCCGTTGTTTCCGGCGGAGGCACAAACCACAACACCCGAATCCCAGAGCACTTGTACAGCCCTTGATAAGGGATCCACATCACAGGGAAGAAAGCTCATGCAGCCTAAGGGGATACACACTATTCTAATCCTGTAAGCTTCTTTCTTAGCCAAAATCCATTGAAGGGCAGATAGGACGGTTGATACCCTGCCGCTGCCGCTTTGGTTCAACACCTTAAGGCTGATCAGGTTTGCTTCCGGCGCTGCACCTATGTATTCATTCCCGGACATTGTACCGTTTCCCAGCATTATACCGGCTGTGAAAGTTCCATGCCCGTTATCGTCATAGGGGAACTCGACATTGTCAATAAAATCCTTGAATAGGATGATCCTGTTTCTTGGCCGTATAATATCAGGGTGTGGGTATGTTCCCGTATCCAGCAGGGCTACCGTAATATTCTTGCCCGTAACTTTAAGCCTATGCGCGCTTTCTGTTCCGATGGCCGAATTCAGGTTGTTCAGGTGGCATATGACAGGATAATCCAGTGTCAAATACCTGACCTGATAGAGGGATTCCAGAGGCTTTATTCCCGATGGAGGAATATTTGCACTGCACGCGTTTATAATAGGATACTCCTCGTGCATACTGCCTCCGAATTTCTTGATGCATCTTTTTATTCTGCCGTCTATTCCTTCAGAGGATTGAATAATTACCGGTATATTCTTTGTCTTCCTATATGCCATCATTTGTTTTATGCAAGGGTCTGTTTTATTTCTTAAGAGAGCACAGTTCATGAGGCTTCCCATAATACCCATATACAATCACTCCCGAGAAAAGGGTGCATATATTTATATTATGCTGTGAGGTCCCTTTTGGTTAATTGACATTTAATACTCTTTGGGATAAATTAGAATAAACTGTTATTTTATGAGGTTGAGCAGCCATGAAAAAAATCGTGTTCTTACTGCTGATTTGCGTTATACTGACCGCATGCAGCCGGCCGGAGGCGGTCGAGACCGGGCAGGTTATACAGGAAACCGAACAGGAGATTGTAGCAGATCCTTTGCCTAAGCAGCTTGTCATGGCAGCAGTCGGAGATATCATGCTTGCCCGGGTGGTGGGAAGCAGGATCAGAAATAACTCGGTGAATTATCCCTTTGAAAAGACAAGCTTTATTACTTCAAGGGCTGATATTTCATTCGGAAATCTTGAAACCACCCTGGCTACATCCGGGACCAGGCTTCCCGGAAAGGTCATCTGGTTCCAGGCAGCGCCTGAGACGTCTATCGGACTGAAAAATGCCGGCTTTGATGTTTTATCGCTGGCCAACAATCATATTCTTGATTATGATACTCCCGCGCTGATGGAAACCATAGCCACGCTGGAAACTTTGGGAATTGGGTATGTTGGAGCAGGAGAGAACCTTGAGCAGGCAAGAAGGCCTATCGTAGTGGTAAAAAACGATGTCAGAGTCGGGTTCCTGGCGTACAATGAGTTTTACAACTATTACTGGAGCAATTCTTATAAAAGAACCTTTGAGGCAACCCAGGATATTGCAGGTACGGCACCGATGAAAGCGGAACTCATTGAAGAAGACATAAAAAAACTTAGGAACCTATGCGATATTCTGGTTGTATCCCTGCACTGGGGCATTGAGGAAAGCAATAAAGTTACTAAGGAACAACAGGAACTGGCGCACAGGATAATAGATTGGGGAGCGGATATGATTCTCGGGCATCATCCCCATGTTCTGCAGGGAATGGAATTCTACAAAGGCAAATTGATTGCATACAGCCTCGGGAATTTTGTATTTGACCAGAACGATGAAAACAACAAGCAAAGCATGATATTGGAAATTTTTTTAGAAGACAACAATGTCAAGGAGGTTCATGCATATCCTATTTATATAATGGATAAAAGCCAGCCGCAAATACCACAAAACCAGCAGAAGAAAATTATAACCAAAAAAATTACAGATTTATGCAGAACATTCGGAACAGAAGGTAGAGTAGAAGATGACAGAATCATTTTTGAGAACAGATAGGATTATTTACCTATGAAGTTAACATAATATTTTGGTATAATTTTTTTGAGGTGATTAATATGTTTGGGGGGTTCAAGAGAGGTTTTATATTACTGTTGGCAGGAATTCTGTTGTTTTTTGTTTTCGGAAACCTATTCGTGATTAAATCCGCAGTGGCAAACATATATGGCAGCATTGAAAGAAACAGGCTTGAGAGGATAACAACCGGATATCTTATAAAGGATACCGAAAACTTTAGAATAAAATTTTCATCGGAAGATTTGGAGACCGTTGACAGGGTCGCCGGAGAAGCGGAACGGCAATTGGCCTTGGCCGCGGATTATTTCGGGTACCAACCGAAGGATAAGATTACAATAATAGTCTATCCCAATAAGGAAGACCTTGAAAAAGGTCTTAGGTTATCGTCGGGCGGAACCACTCTGGGGGCTTATTATGCAGGGACCATTAGCATCATCTCGCCTAAAAAATGGGGGATAGAAGGGCAGGAAGCCGAAAAAGGACTGTATCTCCATGAACTCACTCACCTGATAATGGATGATATGGCAGGCGGCAACTATCCGGTTTGGTTTACTGAAGGTCTTGCATTATACCAGGAATACCTGGCAACCGGGTTTGAATGGGGTAAGGATTATATATTCAAGGAACAACCCTATACGGTCAGGGAACTGACTTTGCAGTTCAACAAACTGGACCAGTTTTTGGCGTACAAGCAATCCTTTCTAATTGTCAAGGAGATAATGGAGAGAAGCAGCATTGAGGAAGTTCTGGCATTGTTCCAACTGCTAAAAAAAGGACAGGCGTTTGAGACGGCTTTTGCCCGTTCCCTCGGATATTCGCTGTCGGAACTTCAACAATGAAATATGCAAGGGTTGGGGGACCCTTGCATACATAAAAATTGGGGATTGATTGGGGGATCATACTGATCGATCTACAATATTCGATACCCATTTACAAAAATGGGATTATCTATAATATATTTTATACAAATTCCGACATATGTCCATAGGAACAGAGGTTCATTTTTATTAGGACGGCTATCCCGGAAAAATATGGGACAAAGGTCCTAGTATACTGTTTGTAGCTTTTATGGCAGGAAAAATGAAATTTTAGTTTAATATATTAATTATAATGATGTAGGGGTGATGCGATTGAATAAAAAGATACTGGTTGTAGACGACGAAAAGCCAATAGCTGACATCCTTAAGTTCAACCTGGAAAAGGAAGGTTATTCGGTGGAGCTGGCCTTTGACGGACAGGAAGGGATTGAGAAGACGCTGAAAACTAACCCCGACTTAATACTATTAGACATCATGCTTCCGAAGATGGACGGCTTTGCAGTGTGCAAGAAACTCAGGCAGGACATACAGACCCCGATAATCATGCTTACGGCGAAGGAAGAGGAAGTGGACAAGGTCCTGGGGCTGGAGCTGGGAGCGGATGACTATATAACAAAGCCCTTTGGAGTCAGGGAGCTTCTGGCCCGCGTGAAAGCCAATCTTAGAAGGGCTGAAATTCCCCAGGATAATGGAGAGAGTGCGTCCAACATCATTAAGTCAGGTAATCTTAAAATAGACCTGAACAGGTATGAGGTGAAAAAGGACGATAGGGTAGTGGAACTAACTCTGAGGGAGTTCGAACTGATAAAATTTCTGGCATCCCAGGCCGAGCAGGTGTTCACCCGGGAGACCCTTCTGGAGGATGTCTGGGGATACGAGTACTACGGAGATGTAAGAACGGTAGATGTTACCATTAGAAGGCTCAGGGAGAAAATCGAAGACGATTCGAGCAACCCGAAATACATCATAACAAAACGAGGAGTAGGCTACTACTTCAGGAGGGTATAATTGAATGTTCAAAAGCATTCAGTGGAAGATAGTAATAATGTATTTTTTGTTGGTTTTCCTGGCTATGGTGATAATAGGAGCAGTAATTATCACGCAGCTGGAACAATATCATATAGACAACCTTACCGACTACCTGCACAATCAGGCCAACACAATTTATATACAAATCCGGGATATAAACCTGGTGGCGGTTCCCGATATACAGAAGTTCATTGAGAGGTGGTATGACGGAGCCACTGGTACGCAGGTAAGGGAAGTGTACATCCTTAACAGCGAGAGGCAGATAATAGCAAGCAATTTTACCGATACTGTCAGCCGGCCCATAGGCGAGGTGCTGGGCACAGAGCCGGCAACCCTTCTGCTGGCTTCATTGACCCAGGACAAGGAATCGGAGGTAATAGAAAACGATAAAGGGGAAGCGTACCTGATGGACTATGCTTTTCCCGTAAAGAACCAGATGGGCCAGGTAGAAAAGATAATATATATCAGGGCAGATATGGAGCAGGTCAACATGACGCTTGACAAGGCCAAAACTATACTGGCCAATGCAACCCTGCTGGCACTGGTGATAACGGTTATCCTGGGCTCTCTTCTTGCGAGGAGTATAACAGGACCGATTAAGGAGGTTACCTCCAAGGCACAGTTGATGGCAGAAGGGGATTTCGACCACCGGCTGGAAGTAAAATCCACAGACGAAATCGGACAGCTTACACAGATGTTCAACCACCTGACCCAGCAGTTAAAGCAAACTCTGGGGGAAATAGCCAGCGAGAAGGGAAAGATGGAAGCAATACTCACCTATATGACCGACGGGGTTATAGCTGTAAATGTCAGGGGTGACATAATCCACGCAAACCCTTCGGCGCTGAGGATGCTTGACTGTGAAGACGAAGAGGTTGGCGGTGCAACGCTGGACGAGTTGTTTTCAAAGGCGCATATCGATTTGAACCTCAGTCGTATTCAGGAGAGGACAGAGGGAGAAAGGATATTACAGATCAACGATACCATATTGAGGGTGGAAGCAGCTGCGTTTAAAAACGAACAAAAGGATACTATGGGCTATATTGTGGTATTTCAGGACATAACGGAACAGCATAAACTAGAAGCTATGCGGAAAGAGTTTGTTGCTAATGTTTCCCATGAACTCAGAACACCCCTGACAACCATAAGAAGCTACGTGGAAACCTTGCTGGATGGGGTGCTGGAGGATAGGGAACTCTCCCGGGATTTCCTGCAAGTGGTGAACAGCGAAGCAGAGAGAATGACAAGACTGGTCAAAGACCTGCTTATGCTGTCCAGGTTGGATTACCAGAAGACCCAGTGGAATAAATCCCAGTTTAGCCTGGAGAACGTAGTGGAAGAGGTTGTTCGAAAGCTGGATATTCCGGTGAAGCAAAAAGGCCATACGGTTACGGTTCGAAAGATGGCTCCTCTCCCGCAGTTTGAAGGGGACAAAGACAAAATTGAACAGGTTATTCTGAATATTGTGAGCAACGCGATTAAATACACCCCGGACAAGGGTAAGATAGAAATAGTACTGGATTATAATGATGGAAAAGCCAGAATAGTAGTCAATGATAACGGGATAGGGATCCCTGAAAGCGATATGCCGAGGATATTTGAGAGGTTTTACCGGGTTGACAAAGCCCGCGCCAGGGAGCTTGGAGGCACCGGCCTGGGATTATCAATAGCTAAAGAGATAGTTGAAGCCCACAGCGGGGAGATCAGTATAGACAGTACCCATGGAGCAGGGACAACTGTAACGATACAGCTTCCGGCTTAAGTTTGGTTTGTTAGGATATCTTAATTTGTCTGTAACAAGCCTGTAATATTTCTTGTGTATAATTTTAATGGAGGTTTCTTTCCATATTGGTATATGCAGAGCATGGCGCATGCTTTGCACTAGCCGCTGCAGCTAGGAGGAGAATGCTATGGCCAGGAAAATATTTATGGTTCTATTCCTGAGTTTGTTCTTAATAGTGAATATGATGCCGGTGGTTTGGGCAGCTCCTAATATTGTCGAGCTGATCAAACCAATTTCTGATATAAAGACCGTGAATAAGAACATAATAATTTCCGGCTGGGCGGATGCCGAAACCAAGCTGGAGATTAGGACTTTCAGCAGGGAAGTGCAAAATATTAACGGCAGCGATGTTTACAGCTGGGAAGAATACCAGCAGCCCGGGCAGGACCAGAGTATTGTAATAGGCCCTACCGGCTTTTTTGCCAAGGAAATAGAACTGAAATACGGTGCTAATAAAATAGTTATCAAGGCTGTGAACGCTGAAGGGCAGGAGCAAACCATAGACGGCATAGTAACATTATCCAGCAAAGATGAAGTCAGGGAAGCCGTTAAAAATTTGCTCAACACAAACTTCCTGGATATTATAAGAAAAATCATCAAATAGCTTGCTCTGGTTCGGGGTTGATAATTATGAATATGGAAAAAATTAAAAATCTGGTCCTTATCGGGCTGGTGATGCTGAGTATAGCTTTTTCGATACAACTCTGGCTCGATGTTCCTATCGAACGAATAATGGCAAATCCAAACTATTTTCCCGGACAGGATAGTGAAAAAGACTATGACCTGTCTAATTTTGTTTTGCCTCGATGGATAGTGGTCAATTTCGGGGGTCCTTCAAGAACTAAACTGTACAGAGATTCTTCCACCTACAGGTTCTACAATGACATATATAAAGAGGTGTCCGATGTCCTGTTATATGTAATGAACAATAATCAGAATCTGGCTTTCTCGCAGGTGACACGGGAGGAATTGAACGAAGCCAAGCTGAGCAAATCGGTAGAGGTTGAGTACGATGACAGTTTTGAATTGCAGCTTATGGAGAAAGTGTTTCATCCCAAGGCAGGACAGCAATCTATACCGGTATCCAGCATCAAGAATATAACGCTTACCGTTTCCACAGAGAGCGCCCTGTATATGGAAGATGCAGACAAAGGCGTTATACATAAGGTTATGCTCCCTGGAACATATAGAGAAATAAACCAGCTAATCGATAGGCTGGAAGAGAGGGATCCGGTGAAATACTGGACCTGGGAGGAAATCGGGTTCAGCAACAACGAGTTTTTTTACCTACCCCTGGAAATATATCTTCCCCTCGAAATGAGTTCTTTCAATTTACCGGTAGCCGTAGCTGTGAAGGAACTGGAAACAGAGGACCAGGGTAAGATGGGGATATTTGCTTCCAGCTTTTTTAAGGATATGTCCATTGTTAGAAAAATCACCGAAATAAACGGTTCCCTGATATATACGGACGGACAAAGCGCTCTCAAGGTGGATACCGACGGGTTTGTGGAATATCTGGTTTACAGTATAGGAGGAAACAGCAAGGAGCAGGAGCAGATTGGCGATGTGGTTGATCTTGCTTTGAACTATATCGATAGCCACGGCGGGATTCCTGAGCAGCTATATCTTGATAAAATAGAAAATATAACGGAAAATGGTTACAAGGGGTATTTACTGAAGTTCAATTACGGGTATAACGGCCTTCCATTCTTCTCTAACGGGAAGTTAACCCAGAGCGCAATCGAGGTGACGGTTGTAAACGGCCGAGTGGTGAATTATAAGAGGTTGGTGTACAGGATTACAAAGGCAAGAGTTGAGCAAAAGCCTCTGCTGTTTCCTAATGCAGCCCTTGATGTAATTGCAAGGAGACCGGGGGATCTGGAAACGGATGGCCGTACTGTCATTGTGGACATGTATCTGGGTTACTGCATAGATATTAAAGGAGATAAGGAATACCAGGCAGTTCCCGTATGGTATATCAAGAGCGAGAATAAGGAATTCATCATAGATGCGTACCAGGGTAGTCTGATGAATTAGTTTTTGGGGGTTGGGAAATGGATTGGTCCCGGGCGAAAACCATTTTGATTATTGCTTTCATAATAACAAACCTTTTCCTCGGCTATAATGTCTGGCAGAAAAGCAGCTATGGCTATGTTGACGAGCGCGCCAAGGAAGAGAGAATAACCGAGGTTGTGGCGCTTCTGGAGAGTAAAGGGGTGGAAGTTGAGGTGGTAATACCGAGGGATACGCAGATGCAGGGTATTTTGACCGTGGAATATATGGAAATTTTTCCCCAGGAGCTAGCTTCTCTTCTTTTTCGTGACCGCAGCGTTTATCCGGTAACGCAGGGAAACTCTGTGAAATATGTCGATGGAAGCGAGATATTGGAAATCAAAAACAACCGGGAGGTATTCTATACAAATCTTGACAGGAGAAACGGACAAGGAGGAAACCTCTTAGAACGGGATGCCATAAGGATCGGTGAAACCTTTTTAAAAGAGATAAAGTTGTATAAGCCGGGTATGGTCATAGATAAGATAGCTTCAACTGAAACAGGGTACTACATAAATTATATCCAGCAGTACCAGGGAAGGCAGGTGGAAGTAAGTCTTGTGCAAATGGAGGTTACCTCAAAGGGAGTCTATTCAATGCATATGCTCTGGCTGAATCCGGTCAGGATTGATAATAATACAAAGAAGATTATTCCCGCAATCGAAGCGTTGATAAAAGTTGTAAGTAAAAAGGAGATAGCCGGGAAGCCCCCTGTGATAATAGAGGGAATAAACTTAATATACTATTTTGACTGGGAGGATGCAAAGGAAGGAGAGGCGTTTCCCGTGTGGAAAATCAGGGTTAACGGGAAAAACTATTATATAAATGCGTTAACGGGTCAATTTAACTAATTCGGCAAGAAGTCCCCCGTCTCTATGCGCCGGCATAGGCGGGAGCATGCCACCTGAAGGGACTGTTGAAAAACAGTTCCTTTTTTTGAAGGAATTTATTGCTATGTGTTGAAAAGTATAATACTACTGGTTAATCGGATAATTAATGGTATAATAAAACATAGGGACAAAGGAAGGAGCTGCGGCAGAGTGGAGAAGTTGGTAATTAAAGGCGGTAGGCCGTTGAAAGGAAAGGTCACCATTAGTGGGGCAAAAAATGCGACAGTAGCTATAATACCTGCCGCACTGCTGGCAAACGGAGTGTGCACCCTGGAAAACTTGCCTATGATCAAGGACGTGGTAGTCCTCAGGGAGATAATTGAGCAGATGGGTGCCAGGGTTAGCTTCAGCGAAAACGGTACAATGAAGATTGATGCATCGCGGCTGGAACAGCCGTATATAGATAATGGGCTGGTCAAAGAACTGAGGGCGTCATACTACCTTCTTGGGGCGCTTCTAGCGCGTTTTGGCAGAGTCACAATGGCTTATCCCGGCGGATGCGACATTGGGGTAAGACCTATTGACCAGCACATAAAGGGGTTCAAAGCCTTGGGAGCAGAAGTGGAAATAGAACATGGCATGATTAGTGTTAAGGCGGACAAACTGGTAGGCAATGAGATATTTCTCGACGTGGTGAGCGTTGGAGCAACCATAAATATAATGATAGCTGCTACCATGGCGGAAGGGACAACCATAATAGAGAATGCGGCTAAGGAGCCCCATGTGGTTGACGTTGCGAGTTTCCTCAACTCCATAGGGGCAGAGGTAAAAGGGGCAGGGACAGATGTTATAAAGATAAAGGGTAAAAGCAGCTTCTATGGAAGTACTTACATGGTGATTCCGGACCAGATTGAAGCGGGTACATATATGATAGCTGCAGCATCTATTCCCGGAGGAGATGTGACGATTAATAATGTAATACCGAAGCACCTGGATTCAATAACCGCGAAGCTTATCGAAATGGGCGCCGAGGTTCAGGTTAACGGAGAATCTATCAGGGTCATGAGCAATGACAGGCTTAAAAGCGTTGATGTCAAGACCCTGCCCTATCCGGGTTTCCCAACAGACCTACAGCAGCCTATGACTTCTACCCTTACCGTGGCAAACGGCATAAGCATGGTTACCGAAAGCATATGGGAAGGGCGGTTTAAGCATGTTGACGAGCTTAAGAGGATGGGGGCAAATATAAAGGTTGAAGGAAGGGTAGCAGTCATTGAAGGAACCGATGTACTGACCGGAGCCAGAGTCAGCGCTACCGATTTAAGAGCAGGAGCTGCACTTGTTATTGCAGGGCTTCTGGCCCAGGGAGAAACAGAAGTGGTGAATCTCTTTCATATTGACAGGGGTTATGAAAACATTGAAGGCAAGTTGAGGGACTTGGGCGCAGATATTGTTAGAAAACAGCTATAAAACAGAGCTGTCAAATGAAACAGGGGGATAATATGGCATTGAAATTCTGTTCGTTATCCAGCGGAAGCAGCGGTAATGCCCTTTACATATCGACCGGAAGAACATCTCTTCTGATAGATGCCGGCCTCAGCGGGAAAAGGACTGAACATTTGCTCAGGGAGATCGATGTATATCCGAAGGAGATAGATGCGATTCTGGTAACCCATGACCATGACGACCATATCAGGGGGGTGGGGGTACTGTGCAGGAGATATGGAGTTCCTGTATACGCAAACATGCTTACCTGGGAGGCCATGGGGCCGCGTATCGGTGAAGTATCTGTATGTAATATGAAAGAGTTTCGGACAAATCAGGAGTTTAGTATAGGGGATATATGTATTAAACCCTATTCCATTTCCCATGATGCGGCAGATCCGGTGGGATTTACTTTTTGGTCGGGAAAATTCAAGGTTTCTATAGCAAATGACCTGGGATGCGTAACGGAGGGCGTTGTTAACGAAATCTCGGGCAGCCAGTTTCTAATGCTGGAATCCAACCATGATTTAGAAATGCTCAAGGCCGGACCATATCCGTGGCACCTGAAGAGAAGAATTATGGGTGAAAGAGGGCACCTTTCAAATGAGGATGCAGGGGTTGCCCTTCTGCGAATGTCCGGGAAAGGCTTGAGAACGGTCCTGTTGGGACACCTGAGCAAAGAGAACAACTACCCTCTCCTTGCCCTTGAAACGGTTAAAGGGATGCTCAGGACTGAAGGAATAGAGATAGGGAGGGAAATGAATATCGAATTATCCTTTAGGGATAAAATAAGTAGGGTGTACGATATTTCCAGCCGGGAGGTATATTGATGGAAATCAAAGCTTCAAAGCTTTACCCCTACTTGATAGTTGCGGTGGTTGCTTCGGTGCTCGGAGGAGCAGTAGGAGGGCTCTTTAGCGGTGATTTGATTGCACAGAGAAGGCCTTCACAATATAGAGACGAGCAGGGCATAGACCGGATAAGAATAGTATATCCGGAGGGTGAAAACCCCGGCATAGTGAGCGCCGTTGCAGAGAAAAACATCCAAGCCGTTGTCTCGATAACAACGGTTGAAATAAGAAGGGACGAGATATTCAGACCCACAGAGGTTAGGGGGGTAGGGTCCGGGGTCGTCGTTAACCCTAACGGCTATATCCTTACCAATGACCACGTAGTGGGCAGAAATCCCCGGGAGGTAATGGTGCTGTTCGAAAACGGCGACCAGAAGACCGCAGAGGTATTGTGGCAGGATGCTGCTTTGGACCTTGCCCTGGTTAAAGTAGAGGGCGCTAACCTTCCCTACGTTGAGCTGGGGAACTCCGATGCGGTTAAGGTGGGGGAGCCGGCAATAGCAATAGGCAGCCCCCTGGGGCTGCGGTTTCAGAGAACGGTTACTTCCGGAATCATAAGCGCACTAAACAGGTCCCTTGTGGTCGATGCATACGGACAGGAAGTTATCATGGAGGATTTAATCCAGACAGATGCGTCGATTAACCCGGGGAACAGCGGCGGGCCGCTGCTGGATGTCAACGGACGGGTAATAGGAATAAATACGGTTAAAGCCTCGGAGGCGGAGGCCATCGGGTTTGCCGTTCCGATAAATATAGCAAAGCCGATCATCAAGCAGATAGTCGACAAGGGCTATTTCAGGCCTATGTACCTGGGCATAGAGGGCTATGACAAAGAGATCGCCGGTTATTATAATTCCGATGTGGACGTGCAAAAGGGCATCTATGTTGCCAGGGTGAATCCCAACACTCCGGCGGATATTGCAGGGATAAGGGAAGGGGATATCATACTTAAAATAGGGGACCAGGAAGTGAACACGCTGGTAAAAATGAGGAGCATTCTGTACAGCATGGACCAGCCGCAAACGGTTGACCTGGTTGTGAAAAGGGACGGTAAGGTTGAAACCATACGGGTCGAATTGGCTCCAAGACCCCATGGGTACTAACAGACATATGCTTACGCCTGTACTTTTAATGTTTTACAGGTTCTTTAAAAAAACCGGGGAAATTGAAAGGAAGTACAGGGGTGGAAACAATAAAAACGGGAGAAGAAGATGAATATCACTATTGTTGCTGTAGGAAAGATTAAAGAAAAATATCTGGCCGGCGGTATCGGAGAATACACCAAGAGGCTCAAAGCGTACTGCAGGCTTAATATAATTGAAGTCGCCGACCGGCAGGCTCCCGAAAGCCTGAGCCCGCCACAGCTGGAAGAAGTCCTTAACCAGGAAGGGCAGGATATACTTAAGGCTGTAAAGAGCGGAAGCCATATTATTGCCCTTGACCCCACGGGGAGAAAAATGTCTTCGGAGGGAATGGCGGAGTATATGAACAGACTGGCAGTGACGGGCAGCAGTAATGTTACCTTTATCATAGGCGGCTCAAACGGCCTTTCCACGGAGGTTTTAAACAGGGCGGATTTAAGGCTGTCATTCTCGGACATGACCTTTCCGCACCAGCTGGATGCGGCTTATACTGCTGGAGCAGATATACCGGTGGTTCAAGATAAGCCGGGGTGAACCGTATCATAAGTGAAGGTTAAACTACTCGTTATAGCATTAGTATAACACGCATTTAAGATGTGGTATAATTTAATTGTAAATAACTGAATTTAATTGTAAATAACTGTAGGCGAGGTGTATTATATGAGCCTGGCAGAAAAATTAATCAAAGAATTCGAGCAACTGACTGAAGAGAAGAAAAAGGAAGTTATTGACTTTGTTGAATTTATTAAAGCAAAAGAGCAAAAGGAGATTGAGAATCTCATGGATACTGTAATTGACGAAAATAGAGAGGCTCTCGAGGAGTTAGCAAAATGATGAGAGTTATAAGTATTGAAAATATTATTCTGTTCCATGAGAAAATTATTAAAGAAACTGGTGGGAGTGCTGGGATAAGAGATAAAATTATAATAAACAAAAACGCATTGAAGTTGTCGTACAAATGTACGGCTTTTTGTTATTTTATGAAATAGCCTTGTATTCTGTTGTATAATCATATTGCACTATGGGGGAGGAATGTGAATGAAGATATTGTACCGTTTTTTATTTGCCTTACATGCATTTGTAGGAATAGGAGCCATAGCTGGGGGGCTGGCTGCTATTCTTAATCCTCAGGAGCCATTGGGAATGTCAATTGAGTTCTTAAAAAATTCCCCTTTTAATAATTACTTCATACCTGGAATTATCTTATTTACTATAATTGGCCTTGGAAATATTAGTAGTGCTTTGACAATTGTTTTAAAATCAAGATTTCAAGGATATATAAGCAGCGTTTTTAGTTGGGCTTTGGTCATTTGGATTGTTGTCCAATGCGTAATGCTTAATTCAGTTCATTTTCTGCATATTTTATATTTTATCATTGGAATTATTGAAGCTGTTTTATCAATGATTATTATATTTGAGCAACGTTTATTCCCAGCAAACCTTGTTTTGAATTTATATAAAAAAATCAGAATAAAACAGAATCAGGCTTGACGTTTTTAATAGTAATGGACAAGGGCTGAGAACCGAAGCGATGATATTGATGGATGTATATCATGACGAATAATGGCAAAGAACTCATCAATATTGCGTTTATCCTAAACAGTTCTTTATAAAGATAGACTATTCATTGCTGAAATTACTGGGTTGACATTTTCAGTTCCGTTTATGATGATATAATATCGTCATAATGAAGAAACAAATTGCGTTTGAGGTAACGAGTGATACGCTGAGACATATCACAGGCAACCTCAAAGGCATAGGAGGAATAAACAAAATGAAAACACAGCTGTCATGGTTCATGGTAATAACATTGCTTGCTATAACGTTTGCCGCATGCGATAAGCTGGAAACTCCGCAGCAGACATCAAACGGTTCGGGGTATGAGAGTCAGGAAACAACGGGTATTGACGGGTACAGGGTTAGCATATCTCAGGATGGGGAGAAAGAGATATATTGTACAGAGGACAGAAAATTAGTCCTGGTATTTGATGATCAGGAAAAGGTTATCTATGAAGATTACAGAATCATAACCAACAACCCCTACTCGATATGGGATTTTGATAAATATAAAATACAATGGAGCGGGGACAGCAATTATGTATATATTATTGACAGCATCTATGATTTCAAAAATGATAGTTTAATTCCAATAGACGATTGCGTGGTTTTCTCATGGGTTGGCAATAAAGGAGCCTATCTGGCCGATGGCACTTATTATGAGATCTCATATGACGGAGGACTTCAAAATGAGATGGCTGTGGGGAAGAAGATAAAGATTATAGAAAACGGCGTAGTACAAGAAGTGGCTGAACAAACCGGCGACAGGTATTTTGTATTTGATGAATACATTAATGTAAGCATGAAGGAAGCGTTCGGGACTATTGGAGACGGTTATATAAGTATCAATACAGCTTCACTGAAATATAGTGAAGAGCAGCTGCAAGAAAAAATCAATGAGGAAGTACACTCAGATGATTTCAGAGAATTTCTACACAAGCATCAAGGCTATGATAGTGAAATACAAGAAAAAGCCACTGAAGTCATCAATAAAATAAAAGAACTAAAGGAGTTTCAGGATTTACAAGAGGAAATGAATAATCTGGAAAAAAGTTATCCTATAGAGTTTGAAGGCGGCATTAAAGAGTTGATTGCAATAGTTAACGATAATACATATTGCGGGTACAACGTCAGTGGAAGATATTTCTTGAAAGATATAAGACAGGAAACCGTGGATCTCAGGTGATATAATATTACTGTGTTCTCCCTAATAATCAAAATTTAGCAGCAGGCTATTGACAAAATATTAACATAATTATACAATAAACCTAACGAACGATCAAACAAAAAGGTGATCGCATGGAGGAAGGCAATCTCAGGAAAAGGATAATGGAAAAGGCTGTAGCGCTGTTCAGCGAGAAAGGATACCACGGCACATCCATTCGTGAAATTGCAGCGGCGGCTGAATGTTCGCTGCCGATGTTGTATTACTACTTCAAAAATAAGAATGATCTGTATGAAGAGATTGTATACGTCGAGTTTTTAAAGATAAACGAAAAGCTGAAAAGCGAGCTGCCGGTACACTTGCATATTAAAGAAATATATACAGCATATGTTTTACAGAGAAAAAGGCTTTCCGAATATGAAAAAGCGGTATATAAGATGGCGCTGAAAGCATGGATGTGCATCGAAGGAAATGCCGAGATTCAGAAAAAACTAAAGGAGTGGGAAGAATCCCGTATTGAGTTTACCAAGAATCTGCTGAAGAAGCATTGGGGAGATTCGGAAGCAAGCGATATTTTCGGCAGCATTTTTGTAAGGATGCTTGAGAATATGGTAGATAAAATAGTTTTAATCAATGAGGATATCCCCGATGAACAGATAAGGGCAGAGATTTTTTTGATATTTGATGCTGCCTCACGCATGATAAACAACGCCGGGTAATTGAAGTGCAGTTGCTTATATTTTTCCGACATAGCTAACGAACGATTAATAAATAATATGGCCAATATTAAATAAAACAATGGAGGACTAACAGGCTTGAGTTTGTAATCAATTCAAAGGATGCGGCAGATGAGAATGTACAAAAAGCGATTCAATTATCTGAGGAATCGCTATGTCCTGTGTGGGCGATGCTAAAGAATAATGTTGAAATAATAACGGAATATAAAATAAGCAGATAGGACGGTTCTGGCTTAGTCGGGGGAAAATATATCATAAAGAGAGCAAACTGTCGTTTATCTATGGCGGCGCCATGATAACGGCGGTTTTTATATTATAAAATAACCCTTTTATATTGTATAATAGGAATAGTAAATCTAAATAACAGAGAAACCCAGATAGTATTTGATGAACTCTTAATGTCAGGGATGGGAGAAGAGACAGATGAAAGAGATAGTGCTGCGTATTCTAAGGTTGTTTTTGGGTCTTTTTTTGTTTGCTGTCGGGATTGTGATGACAATAAACGCCAATCTTGGGCTTGCCCCCTGGGATGTTTTCCATCAGGGGATTTCAAATAAAATTGGTATTACAATGGGACAGGCAAGTATTGCCGTAGGGGTCCTCCTTGTGATACTGAACGGTGTTCTGGGAGAGAGGCTGGGATGGGGAACCCTCTGCAACATGGTCTTTGTGGGGCTTTTTTTGGATTTCCTTATGTTAAACCAGCTGATTCCCGTTTTTGAAAGTATTATCCTGAGGCTGGTCATGATGGCGCTGGGTCTGTTTGTTATCGGGGTAGCAAGCTATTTTTATATCGGCGCGGGCCTTGGCTCCGGGCCCAGAGACGGACTTATGATCGCGTTTACAAAAAAGACCGGCAGGTCTGTTCGCTTGATACGCAACTCCATCGAAACGAGTGTATTGGTTATGGGGTATATACTGGGAGGGTTCGTCGGGATAGGCACCTTGATCATGGCATTAACGGTAGGACATTTTGTTCAATTTGCATTTAAAATCCTGAACTTTGATGTGAACACAGTAGAGCACAGGTTTATAGATGAGGATATAAAACTCCTTCGCAGAATGCTGTCAAAATCAAAAACGGATGCGGATGCAAACTAGATATGACACATCAAATAATAACCAGCTATTTATAGTTGTTTTGAAAGGGATGTTGATATGAGCAAAACGTTGGTATTGGCTGAAAAGCCCTCTGTCGGGAGGGATCTGGCCAGGGTTTTAAACTGCGGGAACAAAGGGAATGGTTATTTCGAGGGCAAGGATTATATAGTTACCTGGGCCCTGGGGCATTTGGTCACACTGGCTGACCCCGAGGCCTACGATGAAAAGTATAAATCATGGCGGATGGAAGATCTGCCGATGCTGCCCTCTCATTTAAAACTTATTGTGATAAAACAAAGCAGCAGGCAGTTCAATTGTGTCAAGCAGCAGATGAGCAGAAAGGATGTGGACCAGATTATCATCGCCACCGATGCGGGGCGTGAGGGCGAGCTTGTTGCCCGGTGGATAATAGAAAAGGCCGGGGTGAGGAAGCCGCTTAAGCGTCTCTGGATTTCCTCGGTTACGGATAAGGCTATCCGGGAGGGCTTTAACAACCTGAGGGACGGCAAAGACTACGAAAACCTTTATGCTTCTGCCGCCGCCCGGGCTGAGGCTGACTGGCTTGTGGGCATAAATGCTACACGGGCTTTGACCTGCAAGTATAACGCCCAGCTTTCCTGCGGGAGGGTTCAGACGCCAACCCTTGCCATTATCGCTGAAAGGGAGGAAGAGATCCGGAACTTTATACCGAGGCCCTTTTACGGTATCACCGCCGCGGGTGAAAAGTTAAAGCTAACATGGCAGGACAGCCAAACCAAAGACTTCAGGACCTTTGACAGGGATAAAAGGGATAAGGCCTTCACGCAGATACAGGACAAGGATGCAGAAGTTGCAGAGGTGAATAAGGTCTACAAGAAAAGCTTTTCTCCGCCGCTCTATGACCTGACGGAGCTTCAGCGGGATGCGAACAGGCTTTTCGGCTATTCTGCAAAGGAAACCCTCTCGATTATGCAGAGGCTGTATGAAAACCACAAGGTGCTGACCTATCCCAGGACGGATTCACGGTATATTTCCACAGATATTGTAGATACCCTGAAGGATCGGATTAAAGCCTGCGGAGTGGGCCCCTATTCAAAAATTGCCGGCAAAGCGCTAAAATACCCGGTGACCAAAAATATGCCCTTCATCGACAATAGCAAGGTTTCCGACCATCATGCTATAATACCGACCGAACAGACTGTTTATCTGGATGAATTGAGCGACAAGGAAAGAAAGGTATATGACCTTGTTGTCAAGCGTTTTCTGGCTGTTCTCTATCCTCCCTTTGAATACCAGCAGACAACGGTAAAGGCTAAAATAGGAGAGGAACTTTTCATTGCGAAGGGTAAGGTTGTCGTTGCCCAGGGCTGGAAGGAGGTTTACGACAACAGCTTCGATGATGAGGAGCCGGACGGAGGCATTTCTGAGCAGATACTGCCCGATGTGAACAAAGGCGATGTTTTAAAAATACTAAGCCTCGCCAAAACCGAGGGAAAGACAAAACCGCCGGCGCCGTTTAATGAAGGGACCCTGCTTTCAGCCATGGAGAACCCGGCAAAATACATGGCTGGTGAGAGCAAGGATCTGATCAGGACGATCGGAGAAACCGGAGGGCTTGGGACGGTAGCCACGAGGGCAGATATTATAGAAAAGCTGTTTAACAGCTTCCTGATTGAAAAGAAGGGAAAGGACATTTTTATAACCTCCAAGGGCAGACAGCTTCTCGGGTTGGTTCCCGAAGACTTGAAATCCCCGGCCCTGACTGCGGAGTGGGAGCAGAAGCTGGCGCATATCTCAAAGGGCTCCCTTAATAAGAATGCCTTCATCGGCGAAATGCGGGGTTATGCCAAAGCGGTTGTCGAGGAAATAAAAAACAGTGAAGAAGTGTTTAAGCATGATAATATTACAAGGAGCAGATGCCCGGAGTGCGGCAAGTATATGCTGGAGGTTAACGGGAAAAAGGGCAAAATGCTTGTATGCCAGGATAGAGAATGCGGACATCGGATAGGGGTTGCCAGGACAACCAATGCCAGGTGCCCAAACTGTCATAAGAAGCTCGAACTGCACGGGGAAGGAGAGGGACAGATATTTATCTGCGGATGCGGGTATAGGGAGAAGCTCTCTTCGTTTAAGGAAAGAAAGGAAAGGGAAAGCAGCAAGGTTTCAAAGAAAGAGGTGGCAAAATACCTCAAAGACCAGCAAGGGAAAAAGGATGATTCGATCAATTCTGCCCTTGCGGATGCCCTTTCCAAACTTAAATTTTAAGGCGATATTGTTAAGCGGTACGGTATATTAACCGGATTTGTTTACAGCAGCCTCACAATACCGTTCAGTCCATCCATCTCAACCATCTGGCCGTCCTTCAAAACCGAGACGGCGCCTTCTATCCCGGACACGCAGGGCTTTCCATACTCCCGGGCCACAAGGGCTCCATGCTGCAGCATGCCGCCAACCTCAAGAATCACTCCGGCTGCGTTGATAAACAAGGGGGTCCATCCCGGGTCGGCAGCCCTTGCAACCAGTATTTCTCCCGGCAGTACAGGCTTTTCATCGGGGCTTCTGAGCACCTTCACTTTGCCCCTTACTATTCCCGGTGAGATGGGCTCGCCGGCCAGTTCCCTCTCACGGGCTTCCTTCTTAGGAGGACGCAATATCCTGCCCCTGGAGTCTATGACCCTTGGGAATTCCTTTACATTGGCAAGCTTTTTAATGAAGACCGTATTCCGGGCAGCCAGTGACCTGAGGTCAACGGATGGCTCGGCTGCTGCCCTGTCCAGGTCGTCCAGGGTGAGGTCAAATTGCCGTAAAGCTTAATATTGTTGGAGATATTAAGGTACATCCGTCCCTGAAAAAACCCTCCCGTGCCGTCCACAATCCCCGAGAGGTTCTTGCCGGTCATGGCCTTCCCGGTTTTTGCCTCGAACATCGAAAGGTAGTCGGCGCCCATGACCGAGAGGGGTTCATGGATCCCCTGCTTGGCAAGGGTGGTGTCAAGGTACAGCAGTTTTTGCCGTCCCGGGGCAGTCTGCATCTCTTCATGCAGCGGTATATATGCGGTAATGGGGCGGGCCTGAAGCAGATACGGCTTGCCTCCCGCAAATGCCCACTCGATATCAACGAATTTTTTATAATATTTTTCCACATCCATGAGCATGTTCACCAATGACAGCACATCGCCATCCTTCAGGCACATGTCCTGCCGGAATGACGAAGGCTTTTCATAGGTCCCGCCGTCGGGGGCAAGCCATACGGAAGTCTCCTTTCTTCCGGCCTTTTTCTCCAGTATTTTGCCGGAGACCTTGTCGACAATGAACGTATCCGGCGAAGCCGCGCCCGATACGACGGATTCACCCAGGCCGAAGTTGGCGTTTATCACCGCCTCATCGTAGCAGTTGTTTATGGGGTTTAGCGAAAACGCCACACCTGCGGTTTCCGACGGCACCTGGACCTGCACGATGACGGCGATCCTGGGGTTATCCACCGGGAAACCATGCTCCTTCTTATACACGAATACACGTTCATCAAGGCATGAGGCAAAGGAGCGGCGCAGGGCATCCTCGATTGTTTCCCTGTTTACTCCAAGGGTGGTCTCGTATCCCCCCGCAAAGGAAGCGCCTTCCAGGTCCTCTTCCGGGGAAGATGACCGTACAGCAAACAGGAGGCCCTTGCGGCCGTCTTCAAGGGTGTCCAGCGCCTCTACGAAGGCTTTTCTTCGTTCCTCGTCCAGCTTCAAGCCTGCGCACAGCCTTTTTAAAGCGGCGGAGTGCATCTTAAGTTCATCCGGGGCAGAGTTTATAACCCTCTGCCACTCAGGAGTATTTTTTATATGGTCAAACCAGGGTTTGAAGAAATCCATCGACAGCACAAATCCCGGGGGTACCGGCAGCCCATGCCGGGTCATGAGTATCAGGGACATTCCCTTTCCTCCGACCTGTACAAGTTCGGGGGTCTCATTGGAATTGAAACTATACACGAATCCCATGCTCTACACCTCCTGATTTACTAATCTGCCGAATATTCCGGCAGCCTCTGAAAAGCTGATTGAGCCTTCCTCAGCCCCCAGGATCCTTTCAATCGCTTCCCGGTAAGCTCCGATCTTCCGCCTGATGATTTCAACGTTACCGGGCCTTTCTTCGATACCGGAGGCTAGTCTTGTGACCACCGAATTCAGGGTAATCAGCATGTGAATAATCTGCTCCGCCGCTTCTTCCGGAAAAGATACAGTAAAGCTTCCTTCCCGGATGCCCTGCTCTATTATGACCCTATACGGCAGGCGTAGCATTTTGATTTTGTTTTCCGCAATTTTACGCAGGAATTTTATATTCCCTTCATGCTCAAACATCCCGGAGAGTTTTTGACGCTCCTCCATATTGAGCGCTTTGTGCACCAATACGTCATTGATTATCCTGTTGATCTTCTCCACGGCGTTCAGGCGGCTGTCCTCCGCAGCTTCGTGTGTGATTTTGATTTCCGATTCAATGTGCCGGTTTGCCACCGCTTCCAGCACATCTTCCTTTGATTTGAAATAATGATAAAACGCGCCCTTTGAAACGCCAACCTTCTCGATTATGGAATTTACCGAGGTATTATCATATCCCTGTTCATAGAAAAGCTCCGTTGCCGCATTAAGGAGCGCCTGCTTCACATCCCCGTCCTTTGCTGACGGCATATCATCTCCACCCTTCCATTGACTTTATAAAACCGCACGGCGTAACATACCGACCGTCGGTATGTTCATTATAAAAAAGTATCGTCCAAAAGTCAATCCCCAGTTTTGCAGTAACTTTTGATATCAAGTAACCCGAAACCATTTATTCTACTAATGATTTCGGGTATTTTTATTTTATTTTTTTTTCACCGAAAAATAATTTTTATTATTTTGTTGACTAAAAGGAAAACATGTGCTATATTATTTTTTAAATATACAAATACTTAATGTGATGAAGGGGAACAGTAGAAAATACTGGCATGAGAAGAGAGCTGAACCCTAGGCTGAAAGGTTGAGCGATGTTGAGTTTTCGAAACCCGCCCCTGAGCAGATGGTGATGAGCCATTCCGGGTTTGCTACCCGATACCCGAGCATATCAATGATTGTTGATACTAAGTTGGGCCGGTTTAATGGCCAATTGAGGTGGTACCGCGGAATTTACCCTTTCGTCCTCTTGTTTGGGACGAAGGGGTTTTTTATTTATCAATCTCTTGCTGAAGGGGGAAACGGGATGCTGTATAACAAATTAGGTTTCATCGGAGCTGGGTCGATTGTACACACCATGATAGACGGGCTTATTAGGAACGAAACGATTAAAAGCGAGAAAATATGGGTCACAAACAAAGAAAATACCGACCGCTTGCTTTCTCTTTGGAAAAAATACGATGTCAACTGCACCAAAGATAAAAACAAGGTGCTTGACAGTACCGATGTAATTATTCTTGCTGTTAAACCCCAGGATACTATGGATGTACTAAGGGAAATCAAACCCGTGATTAGTGATAAACAGCTCTTGATTTCAGTAGTTGCAGGAGTCACCTGTGAAAAAATCGAGAGCTATCTGCAGAAGGATATAGCTGTAATCAGGGTCATGCCTAACATATCCTGCGCGATAGGAGAATCCGCGACTGCCGTTTCCAGGGGCAAATACGCAACCGAAAGGCATCTGAATACCGCATGCACGCTATTTGAAGCCCTTGGGGAAGTAGTGGTCGTCGACGAAGCGAACATGGACATAATAACAGGTCTGTCAGGAAGCGGCCCCGCTTACTTTTATTATATGGTGGAGTTGATGGAAAAAACAGCAATAGCTGCCGGTCTTTCCGAGGAAGTTGCCAAAAAGCTTTTACTCCAAACCCTGTACGGCGCAGCCAAAATGTTGAGGGATTCCAATGAGGATCCTTCCTCCCTGAGAAAAAAAGTAACCTCCCCTGAAGGTACTACCAAGGCAGCCCTTGAAGTATTTCAGGCTATGGGCCTTGAAGAAACGGTCCAAAAAGCGGTGATAAAAGCTGCTGCCCGGTCCCGGGAACTGGGACTGGAAAGCGTGAGATAGGATGAACCATCTTCTTTACCCCTAAAGTATTACTAACCGCAATAAGAGGCATGCCTAACCCATGCCTCTTATTGTTTTTTGGCATTATGGTTTCTCCCATAATGCGCAGATGAACCCTCCTCTTTCTGTCTTTGACAGCCTTTCTTCCTCCTCCATGGCAATCCGGCAAGATAATCCCTCCTATAGATACTCCAGTATCTCTTTCTTGAAATGGTTAAACTTGGGCGACGTGAAGGTCGCATTGTCCCTGGGCCTTTCAATGTCCACTTCAAACACCCTGCGCACCCGTGCCGGCCTGTCCGAAAGAATATAAATGCTGTCGGACAGGAATATTGCTTCGTCAATATCGTGGGTGATAAAGAGTATTGTACTCCTTATCGCCCTGATTACCCCCATCAGCCACTCCTGCATCTTCCTTTTGGTAATTGCATCGAGCCCTCCGAAGGGTTCGTCCAGCAGCATAATGTCGCTCTTGAACATATAAGCCCTCAAGAGCGCCGCCCTCTGCCTCATGCCTCCTGAAAGCTGGGAGGGATACTTGTCCTGAAACCCATCCAACCCAAATACGCTGAAATACGGGGCGGCTTTTTGGCGGGCATCCCTTATGCTTTTCCCCTGTATGACAAGGGGAATGCAGACATTATCAATAATCGTCCGCCACGGGAGAAGAAGGTCCTTCTGGTGCATGTAGCTTACCCTTCCCAGCTTGCCCGTGTAATCCTCGCCATCTATATATATGGTGCCCCCATCCGGTTTAACAAGCCCCGAAATAATATTGAAAAGGGTGCTTTTACCACAGCCGCTGGGACCTATTATAGAAACCAGCCGGTTCTCTGCGGCCGATAAGGATACCCTATCCAAAACCGGAAGGTCTTCAAAACTGCTCGAGACCTCAAATACCTCAATCTTGTTCATGTTCTACTCCTTTGGCAGAAATTCATTCGAGAAGGCCTTTTCAGGTTCAATCATCCTGTCTATGAGATTTCTATCATACATCCATTTTGCATAGTCTTCCCATACTTCTTCCTTCATTTCTCCCCATCTGGCCGCATCCGCCCTATACTGCCTGCTCAAATACTCCTGGCTTGCAATCACCAGCTCCCTGTCAAGTTCGGGAGATACCGCAAGCAAGTACTCCGCTGCCTTCTCCGGATTCTCTATAGCATATTCATATCCCCTGGTAGTAGCCTTCAAGAATCTTTTTACAAGATCAGGTTTATTTTTGAGGGTGTCTTCTGACGCTATGATGACCGGCGTATAGAAATCAAGGGCCTTATCCTCATCCTTAAGGCTTATGAAATTGAGGTCCATCCCCTTGAGTTCAGCGGCAACACCATCCCAGCCATAATAAATCCAGGTGAAATCCACATCCTTTTCAACGCTGGTAAAGAAGTCGACCGCACCGATGGATATCATCTCCAGTTTGTTGAAATCCGCCCCGTATTTATCCATCATGGCTTTAAGCACAGCCTCTTCCATCGGGGAGCCCCACCCCCCGTACCTCCTTCCTTCAAAATCGGCGGGGGTTTTTATACCCTTTGAAGCTGGGGACGCAAACCCCGACGTATTGTGCTGTATTATTGCGGCTATCGCCACCACAGGGATTTCTTCGACCCTGGCATAGGTAACCTCTTCCTGGTAGCTGATCCCGAATTCGGCCTTTTCTGCTGCAACCAGTTGAGCAGTACCGCCTTCGTTAACCTGCAGGATCTCTACGTCAAGTCCCTCTTCGGCATAATAGCCTAACTCCTTCGCTGCATATAAACCGGTGTGGTTTGTATTTGGCACCCAGTCCAGCAGTATGGTAACCTTGTCCGGTTTTTTATCCCCGCTTTCATTTGCCTGCTGGGGACTGCAGGATACAAGGGATACCACCACAGCCAGGGATATCAGCAAAACCAACATCTTCTTCATGATTAGCTCCTCCTTTATTCGTTTTTTATATTTGAAAACCTTGTCCACGGCATCAAATTATCTTCCAGGAAAGTAATAACCCGGAACACTCCCAAACTCAGCAGCGTTATCACCAGGATTGCGGCAAAGGTCTTATCTACCGCAAAGGAATGCATAGACCTCCTCATAAACTCTCCCAGGCCGGCCTTTGCACCAAGCCATTCACCGATTACGGCTCCCATAATGCTGTAGGCCGCTGCAATCTTCAATCCGGAGAACAAGGACGGCATGGCGCCCGGCAGCTTTAATATCCTGAAAATCTGAAATTTGCTTGCGCCCATAGACCTTAACAGGTCATACATCTCCCTGTCAGCCGCCTCCAACCCTCCGATGAAACTGACAGCAATAGGAAAGAAACATACCAGCGCAGCTATAATGACCTTTGGCAGCAGATCATACCCGAACCAGATGATAATCAGCGGAGCCACCGTGATTATTGGAATGGTCTGGCTGATGATAAGTATGGGATACATTGCCCTCTTAAGTACGGGCATGCTGTCCATTGCAAGGGCCAGAACAAAGGAAAACACTACCGCCGCCATAAAACCGACCAGGGATTCATAGAGAGTAACCCTTGTATGTTTCATGACCAGCGGAAAGCTTTGAAATAATGAGATTAAAACCCTTGACGGCGCAGGAAGGATATAGGGTTTAATTCCGCTGACTTTCACACCTATCTCCCATACCGCAATCAGCGCAAGTATACCCCAAGCCCCGCTTCCCGACATCCTATCCTTGCCTGTATTTATCCACCTTCTCACCGATGGTCACGCCTTCCTTTTTATAATCAATCTTCACTACCGAAGCCACCCTTGCCGCTCCTTCCGCGGTGCAAACCTCCTGCGCTCTTTTCACGATTTCCAGCAGGTCGTCAAGCTCACCCTCCATAGTCGTTTCCATCGGACCCACCACATATTTCACGCCGCTTCTTCCAATCATCTCAATAACCTTATCAACCACATCGTATAACCTTTCCTCTTCAACACAGGGCAGTATTTGAAGACTTACGTTGACTATAGGCATTTTTTCACCTCCTTTGGTGAACCCCCATAAAATAAAAGCTGCCGGTTCCCGACCGGGCAACAGGCAGTGGCAGTAGTTTTTTTAAATCCCTACGCTGGCATTACCCAGATCAGGTTCTAGGGTCGGAACGCATCCCTCTCAGCCGGCTTTACCCAGCTCCCCTTTTAGCTATTAAGTTCAATTGAATTATATCATACTATGCGGATTCTGCAAGATGTAAGTTATGCATGCGCTGTATGTATGACTACCCCCTCCACGATCGAATAATAAAAATGAAATGTTGTATCTATAACTATTATAGGATATAATGTTAGCAACAGGTACTAAAACTAAGTACCAAACGAGGTGTTTGCATGTTCATCCCTGAGTTAAAAATCGACAATTTAGTGCCAAAGATCCCGATAGTTCAAGGGGGTATGGGCGTAGGGGTTTCAATGTGGAGGCTGGCCTCCGCCGTCGCCAATAGCGGCGGCATCGGGGTGATTTCCGGAGTTGAACCGGGTTTTAACCTGCCCGGCTACAATACAAATAAACAAAAGGCTAACAAGGAAGCCCTTGCCTACAATATCCGCAAAGCTAAGCAGCAGAGCCCTGCGGGAATAATTGGAGTCAACATTATGACCGCTGTGAACAATTTTGAAGAAATGGTGAAAATCGCAGTAAAAGAAAAGACTGACATAATTTTTTCAGGCGCCGGACTGCCTTTAAAACTCCCGGAACTGGTAAAGGACTCTATAACCAAAATAGCGCCGATAGTATCTTCAGCTAAGGCTGCCGCTGTAATCTGCAAACACTGGGATAAAAAATTCGGCTACTTGCCTGATGCGATAGTTGTAGAAGGCCCTAAGGCCGGCGGACACCTTGGATTTTCGCTGGAACAGCTTAAGAACGCAGCCCAGTTCTCCCTCGATTCCATTGTTAAAGAAGTGGTATCTGCGATCAAGCCCTTTGAAGAGAAATATATGAAGCAGGTACCCATAATCGCAGGGGGCGGAGTATTTGATGGGCGGGACGCAGCCGGCATCCTATCCGCCGGGGCATCTGCGGTTCAAATAGCGACAAGGCTTGTTGCAACATACGAATGTGACGCGGATCAGGGATTTAAAGACCAGTATATAAACGCCACCAGGGATGACGTTGTCATTATAAAAAGCCCTGTTGGCCTGCCGGGAAGGGCGATAAGGAATGATTTTCTAAGGGATGTCGAGGAAGGCATCCGCAAACCGTTCAAATGCTTATACAACTGTCTTAAAACCTGTGACCCGAGACAGTCCCCCTACTGTATTGCGGATGCCCTCATCAATGCTCAAAGGGGAGATCTGCTGCACGGATTTGCCTTCGCCGGCGAAAACGTGTACAGGGTGGATAAAATGTCCTCTGTTAAAGAGATATTGAACGGTATTCTTGATGAATTAATTAGTTCGTAGATCGCAGTCGGCAGATCGCAGGTGCAGATACAGATCACAGTTCACAGGTGTCCGGGTAGGTCTCTGAAGTCTTCATTCTTGCAACTGTCGACTTGACGTCTGTCATCTGTGATCTGTCAACTGGTAACTGCACTTTGGTCACTGACCCCTTCTGTCCTTCGCCCAATGCTCCGGAAAGCCGGCATTTATCAGGCTATTGTCCTTAAGCAGCCTTTTGGTTCCCCAGACCAGTGAAGCTGACGCCGACGATACCCTGTACAGCATACTTACTTTCTTGTCGCTGAAATCATAATAATAGTTCAGGTAATCCCCTTTAAGTTCACCCGCTTCCTTCAAGCGGTCCATGTATTCGCTGCCGGAGAGCGGAATCAGCTTTGAAGTCGGATATATGTATCCTAAACCCCCAGCGGGGAAAATCTCCTTTACCTTTGCCAGGAATTCCTGGTTTGATACAATATCATCCACCGTGGTATAGGGATCAAACATTATGAATCCCATTTGCACAAATATCCCTAATTCAGACAGCAGTTTAAGCGCCTCCAGGTTGTCCTCCACACTTATATCCTTTCTATACCTGTCCAACTGCGGCTGAGAACCGGATTCCACCCCAAGATAAACCCTCGCCAGACCCGATTCCTTCAAACATTCAAACACTTCCCTGTCAACATCGTCAGCCCTGCATTCAATGCTGTACTCTATATTCAATCCTCTTTCCGTGACTACCCGCGCAAATTCTTTTGCCCTCTCTCTGCCCTTACGCCCGGGGCCAATGAAATTAGCATCGTCGAAGGTAAACTTGTTTATCCCAAACTCCTTTATCAACAGTTCAATCTCATCGGCAATCCTCTCAGGGTTTCTCGCCCTGTATTTTGCTCCGACTGCGGTAAAAAAGCCGTTCACACTGCAGAAGCTGCACCTTCCGTAGCAGCCCCTGCTTGATACCATTGAAGCATAGGGCCTTTGCTTGAGCATCGAGGGCAGAACATCCCTTGAAGGGAAGGGGAGAACATCCAGGTCCATAAGCGGCTCTCTCGGAGAGGTTGTTCGTACTTCACCCTCCTCCCTATAGGCGATCCCCTTTATCTCTGAAATATCATCCCCCCTGTCCAGGCATTCCAGCAATTCGTAAAAGGTGATTTCCCCTTCCCCTATGCACACAAAATCAACCTCCTGGTGGTTTTCCAGCAGGGACCGGTACTCAAAGGAAGGGTATATGCCGCCAATAATGATCCTGCTGCCGCTGCATCTCCTCTTCAGGGCTTTAATAAACTTCAGAACCTCATCTGCACCTTCTTGAAACAGAATACTTACCCCGATGACTTCCGGAGACAGAGATGCTGAATACTCTACGGCTTCGCCGTTGGACCAGCCCCTGGCTGCTATATCCAATATCTCAACCTTTTTCCCCTTTGCCCTTGAATAAGCGGCTATGTATCCGAGCCCTATATTTTCATTGATTCCCTTTAACTGAGAGTACCTGGGATGAATAAGCAACGCATCGCAGCCCATTATAGTTCCTCCTTTTTATAGACATTGATAAATTCTACACGACCTCCCCTTTTCCCTCTTTCTTTTCTTATTCCTGTTAATTTGCTAAACTATATATTGGGTGCATTAAGAAATACCAGGGGGGATACCGGTTGGAAGAATTCTTAGGCAATGCAATACTGGACACCCTTCTTTCTGTCAGCGACGAGGGTATTCATGTAATTGACAGAAACGGAATTACAGTGTTTTATAACGCCTCCATGGAGCGCCTTGAAGGCCTTCACCGGCAAAAAGTTCTCAACAGAAAACTGTTGGATGTATTTCCCAGCCTGAACGAAGAGACCAGCACCCTTCTCAAGGTGCTGAATTCCGGTATTGCCATAAGGGACAAAGTGCAAACCTATATAAACAATATGGGTAGAACTATAACGACGGTAAATACCACCGTTCCCATAAAGTATAATGGAGAAACAATCGGGGCGTTGGAAATCGCAAGGGATATCACTGTGCTTACAGAGGTTTCAGAAAAAATGCTGCTGCTAAACGAAACCGCCCAGCCGGCAGCGGGCAGGAGCCTTTTTTCCTTTGACGATATCGTTGGTGAAAGCGGCTGCTTCCGAAACGCAATTGACCTTGCAAAAAAGGTCGCCCCGTCAAGCTCCACCGTCCTGCTCATTGGAGAAACCGGCACCGGTAAAGAGCTTTTCGCCCAAAGCATCCATACTGCCAGTCCCAGGAAAAAGCATAACTTCATAGCCCAAAACTGTGCCGCTTTGCCCGAGAGCCTTCTGGAGGGACTGATGTTCGGCACCACAAAGGGGGCCTTTACAGGCGCTGCCGACAGGCCGGGAATTTTTGAAATGGCCCATAGAGGCACGCTTCTGCTTGATGAGATAAATTCCATGGGACTTAATTTGCAGGCAAAACTCTTAAGAGTCCTCCAGGAGGGCAGCGTTAGGAGGATAGGAGGCAGGGAAAGCATACCGGTTGATGTGAGGATAATAGCCACAACTAATCTTGACCCCAAAGAACTGGTCATAAGGGGCGATCTGCGCCCTGACCTGTATTACAGACTAAGCACCTTTCCCATAGAAATCCCGCCCCTTAGGGACCGTAAGGAGGATATCCCCGCGCTTATCAGCCATTTTCTGTCCAAATATAACAGGATTCTGGGTTCCGGCATACAGGGCATCTCCGGCGAGATTGAAGCTGCCCTGAAACAGTATAACTGGCCCGGCAACGTTAGGGAACTGGAGAATGTTATACAGGCATCAGCAAATATGGCGCTAACAGATGAAGTAATCCGGTTTGAACATCTCCCCCAGTATATCTACCGTATCATTACCGGGACAGAAAATCGTAGATTAAACAGGCTTGAAAACTACGACTTTGAAGTGCCGGTTGAGCGGTACCTGGAGCAGGTGGAGAAAAGGATACTGGAAGAGGCTTTGGAGACAAGTGGTTATAATATTAGCCGTGCAGCTAAGAAACTTTCCATGAAAAGGCAGCTTCTGCAGTATAAGATAAAAAAGTACAGCATTGAAATAAAAAGATAGCAGCTGCGACCTATTCTCGGGATAGGTCGCAGCTGCTACTGTATCAGGCAATTATTATCCAAGAACCTTTTTAATTCTTTCGGTGGCCCAATCAAGCTCTTCCCTAGTGATTATCAGAGGGGGAGCAAACCGGATAACATTGTCATGGGTCTCTTTACAGAGAAGCCCTTCTTCTTTTAATCTCTCGCAGTAAGGCCTGGCCTTCTCCGTCAGTTCGATTCCTATAAGCAGACCCCTTCCTCTTACCTCTTTTACCACAGGGTTATCAATCTCCTTAAGTTTGGCAAGGAAGTATTCTCCTAATTCCAGCGACCTTTGTGCAAGGTTCTCTTCGATTATTACATCGAGGGCGGCGATTGCGCAAGCGCATGCCAGGGGATTTCCTCCAAAGGTAGACCCGTGGGAACCGCTTTCAAAAACTCCGAGGATTTCTGCATCGGCGGCCACAGCGGAAACAGGCAGCACCCCTCCGCCCAGAGCTTTGCCGAGGATATACATATCCGGAGTTACTCCTTCCCACTCACACGCAAAGAGTTTGCCGGTACGGCCAAATCCGGTTTGTATCTCATCCGCAACAAACAGTACGTTGTTCTGACTGCAGTATTCGTATGCTTCTTTCAGGAACCCTTGCTTCGGAATCTTTATACCCGCTTCACCCTGGATAGGCTCAACAAGGAATGCAGCAGTGTTTTCATTGATGGCTGCCTTCAGCGCGTCTATATCTCCGTATGGTATGACTTTAAATCCCGGGGTAAAGGGACCAAAGCCCCGTCTGTAGGCCTCCTCCGTGGAGAATGATACTATTGTCGTCGTCCTACCGTGGAAATTATCGCTGCATACCACGATTTCTGCCTTGTCCTGGGGAACTCCCTTGACATCATACGCCCAGCGCCTTACGCATTTTATCGCTGTCTCGACTGCTTCTGCCCCTGTATTCATGGGCAGTATCATGTTTTTCCCGGTCATTTTTGCCAGCTTTTCATAAAACAACCCAAGCTGGTCGTTATGAAATGCCCTTGAAGTCAGTGTAACCCTGTCTGCCTGTTCCTTCAACGCTTTTATTATTTTAGGGTGCCTGTGCCCCTGGTTTACAGCCGAATATGCACTAAGCATATCCATATACCTGTTTCCCTCAGGGTCATCCACCCATACACCCTCTGCCTTTGATATTACTATCGGAAGGGGTTTGTAGTTATGGGCTCCGTATTTTTCAGTAAGCTCGATAATTTGTTGAGTTTTCGTCATTGATAAAACCTCCTTTGTTAATATATCCTTAGATTTTCTTTTGGCTTGCGCCAAATAATCAGCGTGAGGCGCAAATTTTTTTGCATTTTTGTACGGCATCACAATCCGGATTATACAGCCCTTTAACCTTCAACAGCTTTAGTTGGAACTCCAGAGATTTTGCCACAAATAATATATTGCAAATATTGCGCCAAGATTTGTAGACAACATCTACCGACATTCTTTCAAAAGATCATTCAAACATCTTAATCATATCACTTTGCTTAGGATTTCTAAGACCACAGAAATATATATGATGCAAAATATTTTGCATCAGAATTGCGCTCCCTTCGGAGCTGTTCAACGCCACCGAAATCAAATCCATTCCGTCCCTAACAAACAGAAAAGCTGTGGTTCTCAATCCGGGACCTCCCTTCCGACAAGGGCGGTTTGCCTGCCTTTTTGTATTATACCCCTCAGCAATAATCATTTTACCTCGCTATTATTCCCTAAGGAATTGATTGTCCACCGCTTTTTCAATTATGTCTCTGGCATATTCCCACAGGTCGGGGGCTCCTTCAGAAATCAGGGAGTTTCTCTCTATCACCCTTCCTTTTGTTATCCCATGCTTCTTCCAGCTTAGCCCGCGTGTCTTATAGTTGTGGAGCAAGGGCTGAAACCTGTCAAGGGATGCTGCGAATTTCGCCTCAGGGGTATTGCATTCTTCGAACTCCTCCCAAAGCTCCCTGAATTCCCTTGCCTGGTCGTCCGGCAGGATGTTAAATATCCTGTCCGCCGCCCTTACCTCCCTATCCCTCTTATCAAGACACCCTACTTCATCATAGCAGTAAGTATCCCCTGCATCAATTTCCACAATATCATGGATAAGAACCATCTTAACCACCTTGAGCAGGTCTATTTCTTCACCCGCATATTCCGAAAGCAGAACTGCCATTACAGCAAGATGCCATGAATGCTCCGCGTCATTTTCATTCCTGGAACCATCCATAAGAATAGTCCTCCTGTATATTTGCTTCACCCTGTCAATTTCCTCAATAAAAGCTATTTGTTTCTCCATTCTTAGCCTGTCCAAACCAAACCTCTCCTTTAAATTATTATGTGTTCATCAAATAAGCCCAATTTTTATTGCCCTGCAATATTCTACGCCGATGGCATTAATCCCTTTAATTAAGCGGTATTTGCATTCTTAAGCATTCCTATCAAACTATTTTTAGTGCACTTGCTTTCCCCAGTATTATTTATTATACAACATGCGCACTTGTTAATTGCATAAAATACATTTATACTTTTTTTGAACAACAATTTGTCCATAGAGGAGAATGCTACGGTGATTGAGATAAAAAAGTCGGATAACAAATGGTTCCTTACCCCCGTCAAAAAAGCCCTGGCAGAGTTCAGGATGATTGAAGATGGTGACCGAATCGCGGTGGGACTTTCGGGTGGGAAGGATAGTTCAACCCTTTTTCTTATTCTATCCATCCTTCAAAAGCAGCTGCCCGTGAGCTTTGAATTGGTTCCCCTGTGTCTCACCCTGGGATTTGAAAATGTGGACATTTCTCCCCTTGAAGACTTTGTGAGAAGCCTCGGAAACAGTTTGCATGTTAAACATACACAGATAGGGAGGATAATTTTCGATGTCCGGCAGGAAAAAAACCCCTGCTCCCTTTGTGCCAATATGCGCAGGGGAGCACTGTACAACCTTGCCAAGTCCCTGAGGTGCAACAAAGCCGCCCTTGGACATCACCTGGACGATGCCTTTGAAACCTTCCTGATGAACATAATATTCAACGGAAGGATAGGTACTTTCCAGCCCAAGACCTACCTGGACAGGCGGGACATTACGGTAATCCGTCCGATGCTGTTCCTGGAGGAAAGGAGTATACAGAGAATAGTAAAATCTAAAGGGATACCGGTAATCAATAACCCCTGTCCTGCAAACCGAAGGACGAAAAGGGAGGAGATGAAACAACTGGTCAGCAGTCTGAGTGAACAATATCCGGATATCAGGTACAAATTCCTAAACGCAGTAAAGAACGTGGATGCGAATGATTTCTGGAATTCTGAAAGATAGAAACCTGATTTCAGTGATTTTTAACATTATTCCTGCCCCTGTTTGCCTTTTTATTTCCATGCTTCTCACCGGTGCTATGCTTTCCCTGTCTGGTCTTCTTCCTGTTTCTTTGACCGGGGACAGCCTCCTGGGTAAGGTCTACAGGCGAGTTGTCCGGTTCCTTTGTTAACATCTTCAGGGCCGCCGATAACAGGGAAACCGAATCATTGGCTTCCAGCAATGTCTCGGCCAGCTCCTTATACTTAAGGGTATCCCCCTGCTCAACCACCTTCATAAGTCGTTCAACCGTAATCCTTTGCTGTCCCTCAATAGCTTCACTCACCGTAGGAACGGGTTTCCGGGTAATCTTCCTTCTAATAATGCGCTCAATTAACTTTAGCTGGTTTATCTCCCGCGGCGTTACAAAGGTTGTTGCCAAACCTGTTTTGCCTGCCCGCCCGGTCCGCCCTATACGGTGAACATAACCTTCCGGGTCCTGTGGAATATCGAAGTTATATATGTGAGTCACATCGTTAATATCAAGGCCCCTGGCCGCCACATCCGTGGCTACCAGCACTTCAATTATTCCTTCCCTGAAACGGCGCATAACGCTATCCCGCTTTGCCTGGGTCAGGTCCCCGTGAATCCCTTCAGCGAGGTATCCCCTCTTGTTTAAAGCTTCAAACAACTCATCAACCCGCCTTTTGGTCCTTCCAAAAACAATGCAGCGGTCCGGCGAATGGATATCCAACAGCCTGCACAGAACATCGAATTTTTGTTTTTCTTGAACTTCCATATAGTTCTGGTCGATGCTTGGGACAGTAACCTCCCTTGCCTCTATCTTAATGAACTCGGGTTCGTTCATAAAACGTCTTGCGAGTTCTTGAATAGGTTTAGGCATGGTAGCGGAAAAAAGGAGCGTCTGGCTTTCATCGGGGATTTCCTTAAGGATGGTCTCAATATCCTCAATAAAACCCATATTCAGCATCTCATCGGCCTCATCGAGGACAACCATTCCCACCCGGTGCAGTTTTACTGTTTTTCGCCTCATATGGTCCATTAACCGCCCGGGGGTTCCTACAATGATTTGGGGCTTATTCTTAAGGGCTTTTATCTGCCGATTTATATCCTGCCCCCCGTAAATGGGCAAAGCACGCACTCCCTTAAACTGTCCGATCCTGTTGATTTCTTCCGCCACCTGAACAGCTAACTCCCTCGTGGGGGTAATCACAAGACCCTCTATGCTTTGTGAACCGGCTTCTATTTTTTCCACCAAAGGGATGCCAAAGGCTGCCGTTTTGCCCGTCCCCGTTTGGGCCTGTCCTATGACATCCTGGCCGGCCATTACCATCGGTATGGTCTTCTCCTGTATGGGAGTGGCTTCTTCAAACCCCATATAATCGGCTGCCTTGATTACCAATTGGCTTAATCCCATATCGTTAAAAGTTTTCATTAATACTTATCTCCTTTTCCTTTTTGCTTTTATGATTTGTTTTTCTCGAGCAGTTTATTACTCCTTACAGTAGCACATGAATAAAGGCATTCCCGCAAACCCGGAAATGCCTGTTCTCGCGATAATTTGAGTATTCTTACCGGCGAACAACGTTGGCCGCCTGAGGACCACGCTGACCATCAACGATATCAAATTCCACGTTCTGGCCTTCTTCCAATGTCTTAAATCCATCTCCCTGGATTGCAGAGAAATGCACGAATACATCTCCACCCTCTTTAGCTTCAATAAATCCGTAACCTTTCTCAGCATTGAACCATTTTACTTTACCTTGCATTATGCAGGCCTCCTTAAAACTAATTTAATCAAAAAGCCGAATAACATCAAACACCTTCCGTGCAACTCCGATAAGAGGCCTAAAGATACTTTCCGTTTCTTACGACTTTTTAACGCTCTGTATTACACTATCACACAAAGGACTTTATTGCAAGCAATATTTAGTAAAAATCTTACCGTTACTATCAAACAGATGTATTTATTCTTTTCCATTAAGAAATCCCTGTGCTATCATATATTGTAACCGTTTTTGGAAATGCGTATTCAGTTGCATGAAAGTTACTCCAACAAAGCGTATCTGCTGGTATGACGCAATTGTATCCGTGAAACCGACGTGCTATAATAACAGATGCAGTTTTTAAAATAGGTGAGGTATATATGTCTACACAAACAGTCAGAACGAAAAACAGCCTGTTAGTATCTGTTTATGCAGCCTTGAAAAAGGATGCGGTTTTTACTTTATCGCTGATACTGGCATTAATAAGCTGCTTTTTCTCACCGCCTAGCATAAGTTACATTGATTTTAAGGTATTAATTTGTCTATTCAACCTTATGATAGTGATAAAGGCCTTTGATGAGCTTCATCTATTGGACAAATTCGCTGTCTCCATACTTAACAGGTGCACAGACAGCCGCAAAGTTTCTTTGCTGCTTATATTATTGAGTTTCTTTGCTTCAATGCTCATCACCAACGACGTAGCGTTGATTACGTTCGTTCCTTTAGCATTGATCATTGGCAATAAATCCGGTATTAACATGATTGATACTGTTGTGCTCCAAACCCTCGCCGCTAATATAGGAAGCAGTCTAACTCCAATGGGGAATCCCCAAAACCTTTTCATTTTTTCATACTACAAACTCGCTGCATCACATTTCTTCGCATCGGTCTCTTTGTTTCCCCTATTAGGACTAGCATGGCTGGTTCTCCTAAACCGTAGAAATCATAGTGTGAGATTGAGCTTGAACCTAGACCCTGTCAAAGTAGACGACAGGATAAAAACCTCTGTCTGGGCAGCTTTGTTTGCTGCAGTCGTAATGTCGATATTTGAAGTCATCAGTTATAAAGCAGTATTTATTCTTATCCTGGCAGCAACTATTATCATTAATAAAAAGCTGTTTTCCAAAGTGGATTATTCTTTATTAATCACCTTTGTCGGCTTCTTTGTTTTTATTGGAAACGTATCAGCTGTCCCCCTTGTCAGCAGCTACATGAAGCAGTCGTTGGACAGCGGTATTCATACCTTCTTCAGCTCAATTGCATTAAGCCAGTTCATCAGCAACGTACCCTGCTCCATATTCCTTTCCAGGTTTACGCCCCATTGGAAAGAACTGCTCCTGGGAGTCAACATAGGAGGAATGGGTACGCTCATAGCCTCTCTTGCAAGCGTAATATCCTACAAATTGTTTATTAAAGAAGATCCGCATTCAGGCAAAGCATATCTGCTTAGATTCAGCGCGTACAATCTCGTTAGTTTATGCATATTTACTATTATCATATATTTTACCCTTATCCGTTAGTTTCCCCCGGCCCTTTCAGGCTTGGGATAAAAGCAATTTTCAGCGTGGGAATCGACGCACGCTTTGCCTAGTCTGTCCGGCGCCGTGGTCCGTCTTCGGGTCTTCCGAGCAGACCATAGAAAAAGAGCGTAGCCATCTGTTTAAACAGGCGTTCGTTATTACCCGTATAGGGCAGCATGTCTGTCTGTTTAACTTCATCATCAATGGGATAAACCTGTTTTTTGCAAAGTCCTCCACTATTTCGAAGATGAAGATACATCAACTGGTCTGGGAAGCCTATGAGCTAGATAGACTCCTAAGCTATCAAGATATAGAAAGCATATTGGGGATAAGCAGAAGTGGTTTGGGTATATGAATGACAGATGCAGTTTGATTAATAAATCTAATCCCTGCAAATGTGAACAATGGGTGCGTTTTGCTTTGAAGCAGGGATGGATTACCAAAGAGGAAACCTTTGTTAAAAAACAGGCGGTAAACATTCTTACGCTACAGGAAGCCAAGACACTTAAAAATCTTAAAGAGCTGTACCAGACACTTTATCCGGATTCTGCCGATCAAGCGTTAGCAGAGAGGATCCGAGAAGGAATTAAGAAAAAAGAATGGCAAATACTTTCCTGAAAAATTGTTGTAACCTTTTCCTTCCCCAGTTGTCTAACTAATAGAAAATGATTGAGGAGGAAAATATAATGAAAAAACAATTGCGTTCGTGTACTCCAGATAAACGGCATGCTGCTGTTTGTGGTTTGTTTTGTCCTTCGTGTACTTATTTCATTGGAACTAAGGAAGATCCAGAGAAGCTTAAAGAGAGAGCAAAACTTTTTAATCGCCCAGTTGAAGAATTAGAATGTTATGGTTGCCGGTCTGAAAAACTATTTTTTTTCTGTAAAGAAAATTGTGCAATGAGAAATTGTGCAACTGAAAAGGGGATAGACTTTTGCGGTGAAGGGGTTAGCTTTAATAACCCCTATAATATCACTCTCATTCTTTTGTTTTTATTCTGGTTTCCCGTTTCTCGCCTCTCGCTTCCAAATAGGCGCATCCTCCACAGAGGTAGAATCAGTTGGTCGGGAGTCCAAATCCAAACTATTTCTATACTCTTGATAATTCATCTCTGAACGCAGGTCTATTTGCATATTTGTTAAAAAGCTTCTGTCTGATTTCCAATGCCTGCTCTTTCCCACCTGCTTTTTTCAGATTCCGGATAATAGCGCATACCCGCTGATAATCTTTCCTGTTGCTCGCCCTTATAGCAGTCTGCTCAATATATTGCAGAAACAGCGTGTAAACCTCTTCTTTGAATTCAGGAATAAGTTGCTTGTAAAAATTCTCTACTGCTGATGGTCTTCCTTTAACATACTCAAGAAGCTTTTGTTTTTCCCCTTCCTCTATGAGAATACGGGTATATACATCATTATATGTTTTCTTCTGATTTTCCAACAGAAAAATGATCTTGGGGTAAACAGAGAGCCACTCACTTGAATCATATGTACTTTTCAATTCCTTGTAATATTCAAAACTTCCATCCAGAATAAACTCCATTGCAATTCCTCGCTGTTCATCAAGCTTACCAGAAAGCTGAAATGCTTTGTACCGGTATTTCTTCCACTGATCTACCAATCCGCGCTTATCTTTATCCTTCTCTTCTCCATCAAGTGTAAGCTTTATTACGGAGTCATAATCCTTTTCCCTCATTGCACTTTCTATTGCCATTTTCCTGAAGTTGGAGTATTGAAGATTTTGCTCAATAAATTCCTGCGCCTTTTTCTGCCCGTCATACTGTTCAATCATGTGGTATCTGATTAAATTAGCTCTTTCTGCAAAGTAGCTGCTGCTCCATGAATCTCCTTTTTCATTTCTGATCATTGAAGCCAAATGCTTTTCCAGTTTATTTCGTAAAATCGGAGTGTCTGCAAGCTCTGAACAGCTGCCAAGAAGATCCAGCCTCCAATCAGTCCAACCTTCATATCGTCTATTAGATGCTTCTTCCACCAGCTTATTGAAAATGCTTTCTTTATCAACCGAACTTAATCCTTCATCCTCAATAATTTCACTAATAAAAGCAAAGCTTTCTTCAATTACTCCTCCGACTACACCGTCAGAATCATCTGCACCCTCAAGTAAATCCATCATCTCATGTATTACGCAAAGGGCAAGGTCTAAAGCATGCATGGTTTTATTCTTTTCAAAAGCAGAACGGGCCTTTTCCAACACCAAATCAGCACCCTTGGCTGCCTCATAGGTATCTCCGTAGGCTACAAAACCATGACAATCCGAATTGTTTCTGATAAAGGTGCGAATAAGCTCAATAGATTTTCTTATTTCGTCCTCATCATTTCCATCGTCAAAATTCAATTCTATACGCTGCTTGATTTCTTCATACTCAGATGCAATATCCAAAAGAAATTCAACAAGCTCATCTTTAGTTCTCTCAGAAAGTATTTTCTCAATATCAGGTGCTTTTCTTTTCTTTTGAGCTGGGGACTTAAGAACTGCTTCTAAGTCTGTCCTATTTTGGGGGAAATGGCTGTTTCCACCGGGTAAATTATTTTTCATATCCCGTAAAGCAAGAAATACTGCTACCTGATGCTTGCAATATTCTCCCATATCATAAGGGCAATCGCATTGAGTGTCTACTATGTTCGCCTTGTCATCAAGTTCAACTTCCACAGTGTATAGCTCAGTGCCTTCAACTTCTGCCTCATATACGTTGTCCTCTGTTTCTTCCACTGATATTACATAGTCATTTTCGTAATAGTCATAGCCTCTTGCAAGTATCTTTTTATCGATGTAGCTTTCAAAGTTGTTAAGATTCATTCTATCAATCCCCATCCGCTAAACGATTTCTCCAGTTCTGCATATGACAACTTTCCGCCTTTAACAAGGCCTTCGAAAAAGCACACCCCGATAGTGTATTTCAAGTGTTCCTTCGCTAATTCTTCATTGTCCATCATGAGGGTCACCCCTTGTCTATGTCATCTGGCAAACTTTTTACAGCTTTCATTTTTTCTGCTTCGTCCAAAACAGAAAGCTGGTACTTTGCAATTCCAAGCAAAATTTTGAAACGCTCCTGCTTATCCTTACCGCTTTTAATAAGTTCCGCATTATGTGTTTCTAAATTGGATAATACTGTTAATTCATTTATAGTTGCAAAATCCCGCACATTATTTTTCTTAGCCAGTTCAGGATTTGCTTCTCGCCATTGTCTCGCTGTAAACCCAAATAAAGCGACATTAAGCAGATCCGCTTCATCGGCATAGGCAAGCCATTCGGTTTGTTTGGTGTAATCACTTTTGGGTAACACATAATTCTTAACAGCATCTGTGTGTATTAAATAATTTGCTTTTGACAAAAAGCGCTTTGCATTCCATTCCAGCTTTGCCTGATCATTTTCAATATCTTTAAGTCTTTGATATTCTTTAATGAGATACAGCTTAAAAACTGGGCTATAGCTGAACCAAACTCAAAAGCAATATCTTTGTGGGCATATGTTGCGCCATATCTACCGGCCTGCACATAAATGCCGATAGCATTTGTTTCTTCAATCCACTGCTTTGCACTTAAAGTAAAGGTCGGCAAACCTGCCTGCATTTTAAAGTGGTCGAATTCGACCACTTTAAAATCCGGGTTATATAAGGTCTCCCATGTTCCCAAAAATTCAAGTGTAGATCGATTCCGAATCCAGTTCTTTATAATATCCGCAGCTCTTGATTCTCCTCCTTTGGCTTTTGCCATATCCGTTATACAAATATAGTCATCCTCATTAAATGAGGCTATTGTAATTGAAATATCTTGCACCGATATGATATTTGTCTTTTTACCCATTTGAACACCTCATTTTCTCTATGACTATTAATATTTCCATTATATCTCAAAATTCTGATAATTAATAGCTTGTAATTTGTAAATTATGCTCAGTTTTAAAAGTGATATTATTCTTTTTATCAGAAGGTACCGAAATATGTTCCATCTTACTACGTCAATAATTGTTGTCACAAGTATGTCCAAATGGCCTCTATACGCTTTTCGTCATCGGTCAACACTGCTCATCTCCCATCGAAACAAAACCAGAATATATTCTATTATACTTTGTCCGATAGGATCTGCATAGTGTTTATTAGAGAGTCGAGAAGCGTTGTATATGCTTGTATTCAAAAGATACCGAACCGGTGTCGTAAATCAGGATTCTGTCCAGCGAACTTCTGACATGTTCCGCATCAAAGGTATCCATGCCCAGTTCACAGCAAATTAAATAGATGATGTCCTGCTCTGCAACCGATGGAGACCGTCTGCAGCCTCTGCGCTCCACACGATTTGCACAGCGCCACACCACTTCTCCGGAGGCCTGCGTAATCCTGCGATAATTGGCGCCACACTCCGCGCAAACCAAAAGGCCGCTCAGTACATTCTGTGAATTGTACCGGGTGGCCTTTCTCTGTGTGGTGCCGTCGTTATTCAGTTGTTGATTGGAGCGTGCCGCTTTTTCAAATTGCACTTCGGTATATAGCTCTAAGCTGACGATATGCGGAACATACTTTGAATTGGATAGCAGCTTGTCAATAGCGGCACGCCCCCATTTGGTGTTCCCGGACGGGGAGGGGATTTGTTTGCTTTCCAGCATCTTTGCCAACCCTCCCAGGCTATTCCCGGCAAGATATCCTCTGTAAATCATTTGGACAACTTCGGCTTGGGCTTTGTCAACAGTAATCCTGCCTGAGTTATCTGCAATAAAACCATAAGGGATTTTCATAGGCGACGCCTTCCTTCTTAAATATTATTATTTGTGGGTTTACCGAGTATCTCCATCTTGCTCGGCAAGATAAAACATACGATGAATCAGGTTATAAAAGAGTCTTTTTGAGACGAAATCTTATGTTTTGAACAATTTTCGAGCTGTATTTTATGTATGTCAGTTGATTTTAAGCGTAAAAAAAGACAAACCCACTTTTAATTATGTTTAAAAAATAGGTTTGTCTGCTTTGGTGGAGATAAGGGGATTCGAACCCCTGACCTTCTACATGCGAAGCAGACGCGCTCCCAACTGCGCTATACCCCCAAATTACAAGTTTGAAGTTAGAAACAAATATATGTCGCTTGTGCCATTATAAAATGATCCTTCTTATTTGTCAACAAAATTATTCTTGCCCTCTGTCAATTATTTTTCGGCTTTTGCCTTTAAGGTGAGGGGACACACCTTTTTCAAAGGAATGTCCCCTTTTGACAAAGAAAAGTATCAGAAATTCCGGCTAAGCAGCATCTCTCCAACCTGATAGATGTTCCCTGCTCCTACCGTTAGAACGAGGTCTCCTTCTGTAATATTGTCTGCGAGGTATCGGACAATACCAGTAAAGTCGGGTATATAAACGGCATCCTTCCCTTTACTCTTAATCTCATTGACGAGGTTAGTTGAATGGATCTCCCCGGTATCCTTTTCTCTTGCCGCATAAATATCGGCAACTATTATTTTGTCAGCCTGATAAAAACTTTCAGCGAAATCATCCAGCAGAAATTTGGTGCGGGTGTAGGTATGGGGTTGGAAAACGCACCACATTTTATTATGGGGATAATTGCTCGCGGCTTCCAGGGTTGCACGGATTTCAGCAGGATGATGGGCATAATCATCGACAATGATTGCGCCTTCATAGTTTCCCTTGATCTCAAAGCGCCGATGAGTACCGGTAAACATCCCCAGTGTATCCTTGATAGTATTGAAGTCAATATCAAATATCAACGAAACGGAAGCAGCGGCCAAGGCATTTAATATATTGTGCCTTCCCGGTATCGTTAAGCCGATTCGTCCCAGATTTTTACCCCTGTAAACAAGTTCAAAGGAAGGGCATCCCCTGTTATCGAAGGAAATATTCTCTGCCCTTACCTGTGCGCCTTCCTCAAAACCGTATGTTATAACATTACAGGAAAGGGTATGCGAAATGTCCAATAAATTTGGGTCCTCATGAAATAGGACCAGCCACCCATGCTTAGGCACCAAACGGGCAAAATTCGAGAAAGCTGCCTTGATATGTTCAAGGTTCTTGAAGTAATCAAGGTGGTCTGCATCGATGTTTAAAATTACTTCGGCATAGGGACGGAATTTCAGGAAGTTTTCCTTGTATTCACAGGCTTCGGTTACCAAAAAGGGGCTTCTTCCTGTTCGCACGTTTCCACCGATCTGCTCCAATTCTCCCCCGATGAGTAGAGTTGGATCAAGCTTTGCGTTGTTAAAGATAAGGGATATCATAGAAGTTGTTGTGGTCTTTCCGTGGGCTCCCGCTACTGCAATAGAGTATTCATACTCTTCCATAAGCTTACCCAGTATGGTTGCCCTGTCGACAACAGGTATCCCCTTTTCCCTCGCAGCTACCAGCTCAGGATTATCATCGCTTACGGCAGAGGTATATACTATGAAGTCGGGGTTGGATATATGCTCTTTACTATGCCCTTTGTATACAGTTGCTCCTTCTTTCTCCAGTTTCTCGGTAATATTTGAAAGGTTATTATCCGAACCGGATACCTTACACCCTCTTTGCAGAAGGATGTGGGCTATCCCGCTCATACTGATTCCGCCAATGCCTACGAAATGTATATATAATTTCCGGTTATCTATCAAGTCCAAAAGCATTTATAAACTCTCCTTTGCATCACGTTGTGTTATTATTATTGCCTATTATATGGAAATTTTGCATTTCAGAAAAATTATATCACTATATTTATATGAAAAATAGGGATATAGTTGAACATCAAGAAAAAAACGAATAAAATTAGAATTAAGCAAGAGAATATTCGTATGGAGGAGTAGATAATGGATAGATTTAAAAGAAATGAACGTATTGCAGCCCTTGTAAAGGTTCTATGCGATAATCCGAATAAAATGTATTCTCTCAATTCCTTTGTTGAACTCTTTGGAGCGGCCAAATCTACAATCAGCGAGGATATCGTTATCGCAAAGAGCGTTTTTGAAGAGCTGGGATTGGGCGTTATAGAAACTGTTCCGGGAGCTGCCGGAGGGGTACGTTTCAGAGCTACTGCTTCGGCAAAAGAAAGCATGGATTTTTTTGATAAGCTGTCCAAGAAGCTTTCCGACCCGAAGAGAATCATTACCGGGGGCTTCCTGTATATGGCGGACATTATTTATAATCCACAGATTGCGTACTCAGCGGGAAAGATTCTGGCAAGCTGTTTTGACTGGAACGGGATAAAATATGTAGTGACGGTTGAAACCAAAGGGATTCCCATTGCATTAATGACTGCAAGGGCTATCGGGGTGCCGCTGGTTATTGCAAGGAGGGACAACCGGGTTACAGAGGGGCCAACAGTGAACATTAATTTTGTATCTGGCTCAACGGGTAGAATACAGACTATGTCTCTCTCAAAAAGAGCCCTGGAAAGGGGAGCTGGAGTGTTGATAATAGACGACTTCATGAAGGCCGGTGGAACTGCCCGCGGTATGATGGACCTTATGAAAGAGTTTGAAGCAAAAGTTGTAGGGATAGGCGTTTTGATGACAACTGTCCAACCCTATGACAAACTCGTTAATAATTATATTCCGCTAATGTACCTGGAGGAAGTAGACGAAAAGAAAGGGGTTATCAAGATTAAACCTAATCATCAGCTGATAAGATAATATTTTTCTGAAAATTTTCTAATCATTGCAGGAAATTTTTAGTTTTTGCAGAATAGTTATTAATTAACTAGCGTCACGAAGTGCGGAAGGTGGTGAAACAATGCAAATTACTGATGTACGTGTAAGAAAAGTCAATTCAGAAGGAAAAATGAAAGCTGTGGTTTCTGTGACTTTTGATAATCAGTTTGTAGTGCATGATATAAAAGTGATAGACGGGCAGAATGGAATGTTCATAGCAATGCCGAGTCGCAGGACGCCTGATGGGGAGTTCAAAGACATTGCCCATCCAATAAATTCGGAGACAAGAGAGATGATTCAGAAAGCTATCCTTGAGGAGTATGACAAAGCCCTGACAGAGGAAAGCGAAGAGTAAAAGGAAAAAGTAGAGTGGGGGTCCTTAAACCCCTAAACTTTTTTGTGCCGCATGTAAAGCATTTCAGCAAAGGCCTCAACACGTGTTTCAAAACCGGTACAGTCATTGTGCTCATCAACGGTTATTGACATGATGGGTATTTTTTTTTCAACGGAAATTCTTTGGAGTACCTGCCTGCTTACTATCTCCGGCATACAGGTAATAGGCACCATATGAAGTATGCCGTCAAAATCCCTATTGATGAAGTCCAGTGTGTGGTAAACGGTTTCCATAGCAAAACCGCCGATATTATCATTTAGATAGCCCATTGAGAGGTCTTTCATTTTTTTATTAAACCGTTTTCTTTTCCAAAAAAACGCGTTGGTTTCCACCCAGGTGCTCGTATATACAGACCGTGTTGTTTCGATTCCTTTCATTCCCAGCAGATATTCGATATTATGATTGGAATAGGGTTCGTTCAAGGTGTATATATCTCCCACTATTCCGATCCGGGGGAATTGTTTATATATATCTCTCTGGACGGCCAGATGGTCTGAGTAATCTCTGTATATTTCATTAATACTTAGAATATTGCTGCTTTGCTCCAATTTCGCTACCACTTCTTCAAATTCCTGTTTTGACGAGTCTTTATCGCTTATATAGGGAAGAGTCTTAAAATACAAAGCCTCAAGGCTGTCCACTGTTTTTAGCTTCTCCCAGCCCAATACCAGGGCTGTATATATGTCGGAATAGCCGCAGCGGAGCAGCCGTTTAAACTCAACTATATTCTTTAGTAGAGACGAGGGTTCAAGGCATATAAACTTGAACCTGTAACCCAGGTCCCTGGCAATCAGATTTAGCATGTATGCAAAATAGCCGAAACGACACGGTCCCGACCCGCCAAGCATAATAACCGTATCGGCTCCATTTTCCAACGAATACAGGATATTTCCCAATATCATCTTAAAGGGCAGGCAGGAATATTCCGGGGAATACTTGTAGCCGGTATTTTTGATGGTATCATTATTCCGGGGAGGGATTATAACGCTTACCCCAAGGCTGTCAAACAATGTCTTGAGGGGTATGCACACCCGTCCCATGTGAGGAAAGGCAACCTTCAATTCATCTACTCTCCTATAACCGTTTGGTACTGACACCAGTCATGCAAAGAAGCAATAATAGCAGCATATACAGATTTTTACCATGCAAAAAAAAATTATACCCTGTTCTGAATTACAGGGTATCCCATTTACCGCATCTTCCTCCCCAGCGGGCTGCAAGGCTTCCATCCTGATAGATCTGGATAATCTCGCATAGGTTGGAGCAGCTTTTGCACTCAAAACTCTTGGGCTGGTATGCAAAACCGCTGGCTGCAAATCCCTTGAACCGGGTTTTCTCATGTTTTTTGAAGTGGTCCCGGGCAAGAAGGGCAACGCCGATGGCGCCCATTATTTTATAGTGTTCGGGGACAATAATCTCCTGGTCAAGGGCCTGTTCAAAGGCAGCCTTTATCCCTATATTAGCAGCAACTCCTCCCTGGAATACTATCTTGGACTTTATTTCCTTTCCTTTGCCTACGTTGTTCAGGTAGTTGCGCACCAGAGCTTCGCACAATCCGGCAATAATATTTTCAGTAGAATGACCCAACTGCTGTTTATGAATCATGTCGGATTCTGCAAATACCGAACACCTTCCGGCAATCCGCACCGGGTTGTCCGCCTTGAGGGCTAATCCGCCAAATTCCTCAATCGGTATTCCCAACCTCTGGGCCTGGTGGTCCAGGAAGGAGCCAGTGCCTGCTGCGCATACCGTATTCATGGCAAAGTCCACAACTATACCGTTTCTCATTATAATAATCTTTGAGTCCTGTCCACCGATCTCAAGTATGGTCCGGGTATCGGGAACAAGGTAGGACGCAGCAACCGCATGGGAGGTGATTTCGTTCTTCACCACGTCTGCACCGACTATAATCGAAGCGATCTCTCTGCCGCTTCCTGTAACGCCCACCCCGGAGATTTCGGCTTTGTTTCCGATCTCACCTTCAACAGCCTTTAAACCATCCTGCACGGTCCTGATAGGCTGACCGGCGGTGCTGGTATATATACTTGACAGTATATTCATGGCATCATCAATAACAACCAGTTTGGTGCTTACCGATCCTACATCGACCCCTAGATATGCTCTCATACTACTACCCCCTGTTTCAATCTCCGTTTGCTGTACATCAAATCAACAAAGGCCTCCAACCGGGTATTTATGCCCGCTTTTCCCGTCTGCTCGTCAAGGAACAGGGTTAGAAGAGGTATGTCGAGGTCCTTTGTAACCTTATTCAGGATGCTCTTTGACACTATTTCCGGTATACAGGCAAAGGGAGCCAGCTGTATTACTCCATCGTAACCTTCCCTGGAATACAGCACGGTATTGCCTACGCTGAGCGTTCCATGACCTCCCACCATCTGATTGAGATAAGGCTTTGCAGCGTGCTTTATGTGTTCTTCCCCCTTGAAAAAGGTATTGTCCTTTGTCCAGTCGAGAAGGTATATGGAGCGCCGGGCTATTACGCCCATCTCTCCCAGCACTCTCTGAATATCAAAGTTGGCAGCCGGCTCCAGGACTACATATATCTCACCTATTATCCCGACCTTCAAAGGGTTTCTTGCCGCATCCACGGGAATGGAGTTGAGCAGTTCGAGGCACTTGCCTTTGCTTGAAAGTATTTGCTCCTTGGTCCAGGCGGCGTCTATAATCTTCAGGCACTCTTCAAATATCTTTGTTGTCTCGTTTTTGTTAACCTCAAAGGGTCTGATTTCGTAGGTCATACTCTCAATCTCATCCAGAACCTTTATTTTTGTCCACGTTGTTGACAGGGCTTCCCAGACCACGGACATGGAATTTCCGGAGGTGATTTTTTTGAGCTTTTTCAGGAAATCCACAGCTCTTTTCTGGGGGGGTTCGAGCACTACGAAATCGATGTGGTATCCCAGATCTTTAAGGATTTTGTCGTGGAGCACAGCATAATAACCAGCCCTACAGGGGCCGAGCCCTCCGGAGGTTATAACCATTTCTGCTCCTTCCTCAAGGGCTTCCAGGTATGTTCCAAGCAGTATTTTAAAAGGAAGGCATGCAAATTCCGGAGCATAATGGGACCCCAGGGAAAGGGTTTTTTCGCTGGGCCGTTTTGGCATAACGGCTTGGTGGCCCAGTTTTTCGATTAACATCCTGAATGCAATGGGCGAAGTGCCCATATGTGGAAAAGTGATTTTCATTTCCTATCCCTCCGGAATTCGAGCATATCTACAAAGGCCTCAAGCCTTGTGAGGACCCCGGCTTCACCGGTATGCTCATCCAATGAAACACATATGAACGGTACAGCACGCTGTTTGGCTTCGAGTTCTATAAGCTTGTCAACCATGGAATCGGGGCCGCAGCCAAAGGCGGTAACGTGGATTATCCCGTCCAGGCTGCCGCTCTGCAAATAGTATATCGAACTTCTTACTACCTGATTGCTGAAGGTCCAAAACAGGTCTTTAGGGAGTGCTTTAGCAGCTTTATTCAGTTCCCGCGGAGGAACCATTTCAGGGGTAAGGACTCTGACACCCATATCAAGGAGCTTTTTTATCAGTCCTGCGCTGATGAACTCGTCGTATAGCAGGTACGGATAGCCTACCACTGCAAGGGACAGCGGGTCGGACGAAGCAGCCGGCAGATCATGGATATCAAGCAGGAGCTTGAGGGCTTCATCGGGGCTGAGTTTACCGGAAAGCATGGTGTTGTAGCGGGAAAGATGAAGCCTTGCCTTTTGGAAAGCAAGCATTGCTTTCCGTGGGCTGGTTTTTAATAAGGCTGCAACGCGTTCAAACTCTTCTCTTCGGTATTTCCGCTTTTCCCGCATGTCTATCTTTATATCGAGCAGGGGCGGCAAAGCGTCCATTGAAGCGCGTATCATATCCGCCAGACCCAGAAATTTGGGACAGTACGTTACCGTTTTTTCTTCGGTATAATTCATAAGCCTGGGCACAAAAATATAATCCGCCTTATTCTTCAGGTTATGGACATGCCCATGGAATAGCTTTATTGGTATACAGGCGTCATTAACCGCATATTGTACGCCATCGTCAAGTATTACCTTTGAAGTTTTATCCGAAACGACAATGTCGCAGCCAAGCTCTTTAAAGAAGCTCTCCCACAGAGGATAATATGCATAGTATGTGAGAGTTCGGGGTATCCCTATCTTCATTTTACCACCTTCGTTTTACATTATGTTAAACTATATCATAAAGATATTATATTTTATATGTATATGTAAGCCAAACTAGATATTTACTCAAAAACGGCTACTTTTTGCTGATTTCAAGTCACAGTGTTTTCTGCAACTATATATCGATGCAAATCAGAATTTTTTCTAGCATAGGCAAAAGCTGTACGGGGGATAAAAGGGAATTTTATTTTTTTGTAGAAATGTAAAAACTATAGAAAAACATTAAAAGAATACAGGTGGTGTTTTAATGGACAGCATATCAGCAATAATCCTTGCAGCAGGTGAAGGAACCCGGATGAAATCCAGCCTGCCCAAGGTATTACATAAAGTGTGCGGGAAAGAAATGATAGGGCACGTAGTGGATGCGGTAAGGGAAACGGGAGTAACACAGACAATAGTTGTTATAGGGTACAAAGGGGAAATGGTGAAGGAAGTATTAGGCAAAGAAGTTGAAACGGCATACCAGGAAAAACAGCTGGGAACCGGGCATGCGGTGAAAGTAGCGCTGCCTGCACTCTCTGAATCCTGTGACACTGTTATTGTCCTCTATGGAGATACCCCTCTGGTCAGGCCTTCAACCATTAAAGCGCTTATAGCCTATCACAATAAAGGAGGATACGGTGCGACCGTTCTTACCGTGAAAGTGAGTAATCCCCAGGGTTATGGCAGGATAATTAGAGATGCCGGCGGTCATATAACCGGTATTGTCGAGGAGCGGGATGCGACTCCGGAACAGAAGGGGATAGAGGAGATCAACTCGGGGATATACTGTTTTGACAGGCGCTGTCTTGTGGAAGGCATACAAAGCTTAAGAAACGATAATGCGCAGGGAGAGTACTATTTGACGGATATTGTTGAATTTTTTAAGAATAGAGGTATAATTATAGGGGGTTTTACAGGACAGGACCCGGAGGAGATTAAGGGCGTGAACGATAAATATCAGCTGGCGGAAGCCCAAAGGGCTTTGAACCACAGAAACCTTGTCAAGCTCATGGACGAAGGGGTTATCATCGAGGACCCGGGCACCACATATATAGATAAGGATGTGGCCATCGCAGCCGATACACGCATCATGCCGGGTACATACATTGAAGGAAATACCACCATCGGCTCGGATAATGTAATCGGTCCGGGAACAAGGATAACCAATTGTTCCATCGGTAACGGGAACGAGATACAGTTCTCCGTGCTCAGAGACAGCGATGTGGGGAACGGGTGCAGGATAGGTCCGTATGCGCATATAAGGCCCAACTCAAGGATAGACAATGATGTCAGGATAGGAAACTTTGTAGAGGTGAAAAATTCCCATATGGGGAACGGATCCAAGGCATCGCACCTGAGCTATGTGGGTGACGGAGATGTGGGTATGGGTGTAAATATAGGCTGCGGGGTTGTCTTTGTTAACTATGATGGGAGGCAGAAGCACAGGACAACCATTGAAGATGGTGCTTTTATCGGGTGCAACGTGAATCTGGTTGCGCCGGTTACGGTGAGAAGAGGGGCCTATGTGGCGGCAGGCTCGACGATCACTAAAGATATTACTGAATACAGCCTTGGCATTGAAAGGGGTAAACAGGCAGAAATAAAGGATTGGGTAATAAGAAAGGGTTTTAGAAAGGATTAACAGAAGAGGAGTTGGGAGGTATTTAGCATGGCGGGAAGGAAGACAATCAAAATTTTCTCGGGAAATGCTAATCCGGAGCTTGCGAAGGAAATTGCCGAGAACATAGGTATCCCTATGGGGAAGGCAGAAGCGGGAAGGTTTTCGGACGGTGAGATCGCCATAAATATAGGGGAGTCGGTAAGGGGTGCGGATGTATTCGTTGTACAGCCGATCTGCACGCCGGTAAATGAACACTTGATGGAACTTCTGATACTAATGGACGCAATGAAGAGGGCTTCAGCGGGGAGGATCACTGCGGTCATTCCCTATTATGGATACGCCAGACAGGACAGGAAGACCAAAGCAAGGGATCCCATAACAGCAAAACTTGTGGCGGACCTGATTTCAGTGGCAGGAGCTAACAGGATTCTGACTATGGACCTTCATGCAGCACAGATACAGGGGTATTTCAATATTCCCGTCGACCATTTGCTTGGTGCTCCAATACTGGCGGATTATTTCGGGCAAAGCAAATTGGATGATGCGGTAGTTGTATCCCCCGACGTGGGAAGCGTTGCCAGGGCAAGAAATTTCGCCAACATGATGAACCTGCCTATTGCAATAGTTGATAAGAGAAGACCCAAGGCAAACGTCGCCGAGGTCATGAATATTATAGGCGATATAGTAGATAAGGACGTAATACTGATCGATGACATTATAGACACAGCAGGGACGATAACCGAAGGGGCCAATGCCTTGAAGAAAATGGGCGCCAGGAGGATATTTGCCTGCTGTACCCACGCTGTTCTTTCGGGACCGGCCATCGAAAGGATTAACAATTCAGTTATTGAGGAATTGGTCATACTCAACACTATTCCTCTTACCGATGAAAAGAGAATCAGCAAGATTACAAGCATTTCTGTGGCACCAATATTTGCAGAGGCGATAACCAGGATATACGAAGATCTTTCGGTAAGCAAACTTTTTGACCAGAACTAATCAAGTTTGATAAAATATTTTTTAGGGCGGTATCCTCAGGAGCCGCACCCATGGGAATATCGAGAAGTGGATAAATCTGCTCTGAGCCCTGCGGGGACCGAGACAGGCATATGCTGGAACTAAGGCGTATTCTGTATTTTTTGAGCAGGATGCGCTTTTTTATTACATGTTATTGAATCCTGGGGCTTCAACAAACCTGGAAAGGGGAATTGGTATGGAAGTAATAAAAACGAAAAATGAACTGAGAAAACTACTGGAACGTGAACGGCAGAAAGGCAAATCGCTGGGATTTGTTCCTACAATGGGTTTTCTCCACAAAGGGCATCTGTCCCTTATGGAAAGAGCAAGAAGGGAAAACGATGTTGTTGCTGCCAGTATATTCGTGAACCCTACACAGTTTGGCCCTGGGGAAGACTATGGCACATATCCGAGGGATTTGCCCAGGGATATCCGGCTTGCCCGTTCGGCAGGGGTGGATTATTTGTTCGTACCGGAAGCCGATGAGATGTATCCGGACAATAGTATAACATTTGTGGATATGGAGGGGCTGACCGATGTGCTTTGCGGCGCATCCCGTCCCGGTCATTTCCGGGGAGTAATGACAGTGGTGACAAAGCTGTTTAACATTGTAAAACCGGACAGGGCTTATTTCGGGCAGAAGGACGCCCAGCAGGTTTTGATAATTAAAAAGATGGTAAAAGACCTGGATATGGATATTGATATTGTAGAGATGCCCATAGTAAGGGAAGAGGATGGTCTCGCAATGAGTTCAAGGAACAGCTACCTGACGGCAAGTGAAAGGAAGAGCGCTCTGGTAATCTCCCGGTCGCTTTCAGATGCCAGGGATAGTATAAAGGAAGGGGAGAATAGGGCGGGATTCATCAAGGAAGCAATAAGAAGAGAGATAAGTACAGAACAGAACGCAAGCATTGACTATATTGAAATAGTCGATGCGGAAACCCTTAAGCCCATCGAAAGGATAAAAGGCGGTGTTTTGATAGCGGTTGCGGTTAGGATTGGAAAGACAAGACTGATAGATAATATAAAACTGGAGGTTTGACAGTGTACAGAACAGTTATGAAGTCTAAAATTCACAGGGCAGTGGTAACCGATGCGGATTTAAACTACATGGGGAGCATAACAATTGACGAAGCGCTTATGGAGGCAGCCGATATAATAGAGAACGAAAAGGTCCAGGTAGTGAATAACAACAACGGAGAACGTTTTGAGACGTATGCAATAAAGGGCGAGAGGGGCAGCGGCGTAATATGCCTGAACGGGGCTTCGGCCAGGCTGGTTCAAAAAGGGGATATAATTATTATAATATCCTACTGCCAACTAAGGGATGATGAAATTGACAACCACAGTCCAAGGGTAGTCTTTGTGGATGAGCACAACAGGATTAGATCCTAGATCTTAGATCACAGGTGCTAGGTGCTAGATCGCAGTCGGCAGATCGCAGATCGCAGGTGCCCGGGTTATGCTTTTGGAAGCACGGAAGCACGGGGACGGTTCTTTTGCTTCCGTGGATCGCAGGTCCTAGGTGCTAGGTTTAGTTCGTAGACACGGGGACGGTTCTTCTGTCTTGCTGCTCACTGACAACTGGCAACTTGACTTTTGACCTTACTGTTATCTGATAACTGATAACCGCCTACTGGCAACTGATTTCTTTCCACCGGTTTTTTGCCGGTGGTTTTGTTTTCTTGAAAATGTGGTAAAATTAAAGGTAGATTCTTTTTGAGGTGATTCATATGTTTATAATAGCCGGCCTGGGCAATCCGGGGAGAAAGTATATGTATACAAGGCATAATGTAGGTTTCGATGTTGTGGATTTGCTGGCAAAAAGAAACGGGATTAAGGTGGCAAGCGAAAAGTTTAAAGGATTGTGCGGCAAAGGCCATATCGAAGGACGGGACGCCATAATCATCAAACCAATGACCTATATGAATTTAAGCGGTATGTGCATATTGGACATTGTGGACTACTACAAAATTGGGATGGATAGCCTTATGGTGGTGTATGACGATGTAGATTTGGCAGTGGGGCAGATCAGGATCAGGCGAAACGGCAGTTCAGGAACCCATAACGGGATGAGGTCTATCGTTTACCAGCTCCGGAGCGAGGAATTTCCAAGGCTAAGGATAGGGATAGGAAGGCCTATGGAGGATGAGGATATAGCCCATTACGTACTCGATCGTTTCTCTGCAGAGGACAGGAAAATAATAGATGTGTCAATAGAAAGGGCTGCAATGGCTATAGAAACATTTATAGGACAGGGTATCGAAGCAGCTATGAGCTCATATAACGGATGAACAGCATTCTTTGCGGTTTAGCTGCAGGAATTATAGCATCCTTCATATGTCTTGCAATCAACGATATTGTTTTGAGAATCAGCGGTGATAGGGCTGTTGTTTTACAAATTCCTTTTATAGAGGAAACTGTAAAAACACTGGGGGCTGTTATCCTTGGAGGCAATCTTATACTATGCCATATGGTCTTTGGGGCGGTAGAGGCATTCTACGACCTGTACAACTCTCCCGCTGAGTACTCCCTGACCGCTTCATTGTTAAGCCTGGCAAGCCACACAGCATTCGGGATTGTTACGTATACTGTCGTTGTCTATATAGGTTGGCATTTTTTATCGGCGGTTTTTATTTGTGCGATTATACACGGCCTATGGAATAAATTCATAACGGGATATGCCGGTTGAGAAAGCCGGCAGGACCTTTTATTGTCTGAAGGAGTGGGAAAGATTGAGCCTTGATTATATAATAGACAGGATTCGTGATAATCCTAAGTTCAGGTCTGCTATGGGTGATATTGCCGGGGGACGAACCAGGGCCAATATGATAGGCATTTCGGGTTCAAGGAGGGCTTTTTGGGCAGCCGCCCTAAGGTCCGAAGGGTACCCCCTCCTCATTATTTGCAGCAATATTATGAATGCCAGGGAGGCATATGAAGACCTTAGGGTTTTATGTGACGATGTTTACCTCTATCTGCCCCTTCAGCCGGTGTTGTACAACGCTGCCGCCCACAGCATGGAAACCGAGGAAAACAGGATCAATGTGCTGGGAGCACTGGTTAATAAAACAGCAAAGATTATTGTGACACCGGTAGAAGCGCTTTTATTCCCCGTGATGACTCCTCAGGTGTATAAGGAAAACACCTATAGGCTTGAAATAGGACAGATAGTAGATATGCATACCTTGGTGGAGAAACTGACAGCTTCCGGATACCAAAGAGAGGATATGACAGAGGGACCGGGGCAGTTCAGCGTCAGGGGAGGAATATTGGACGTTTTCCCTATGGGCAGCTCACCCTGTAGAATCGAGTTTTTTGGAGATGAAATTGATTCCATCAGGATACTGGATACGTCAACCCAGAGGTCGGTGGAAAATGTAAAAGGGATAACAGTAGCTCCCGCCAGGGAACTCCTGATCAAAGACAGTGAAAAAAAACAATTTCTACGGAACCTTGAGAATGATTTGTTTATGACTCAAAGAAACCTGGAAAGTTCAGGGCGGATGAAACAGTCAAACGAGCTCAAAGAAGAAATCGACCGGGTTGTGTATGAGTTTGAGAGCAGGAAGGGGAGCAGGCTTTTAAGCAATTATTGGATGTATGGGTGCAATACGACCAGCCTTATTGAATATATTGATGAGAACTTCATAATAGTTATTGACAATCCTGTCAGATGCACCGAGGAAGCAGAAAAATTTCAAAGAGAATTCTTCAATCATTACACGGATAGGTTGGAGAAGGGAAAGGCATTGATCGGACAGAAAGACAGGATTATTGACTATGGACGTATACTGCAGGAGATAAAAGCCAACACGATCGTTTCCTTTACCGAAATTCTCACAGGGAACAGGGAGATGGCTCAAGGAAGCTTTTACAGCTTTTCGGTTAGGTCCATGAACCCATTCTACGGAAAGCTGGACCCGGTTGTTCAAGAAATAAAACGGTTGAAGCAAGACGGGTTTATGGTTTCAATACTTGTTAGCTCAAAGACCAGGGGCACTTTATTGGAAGCAGAGCTGAAAAGGGAAGAAATATACCCTGTTTTGTGCCCTCGCACAAGGAGAGATTTTAAGGGAGGAGAAGTGGTAATTGACATAGGAACGGTCCTGGAAGGCTTCATACTGACCGACAGCAAATTGGCTGTCTTTTCCGATAAGGATATATTCGGCAGCATAAAAAGAAAGACCAAACCGGCTAAGAAGGTTAAAAAGGAAGGCATCGATATTTTCACCGAGTTGAGTCCCGGTGACTATATTGTGCATGAAAACCAGGGGATAGGGATTTACCGGGGTATTCAGGAGCTTAAGGTTGAGGGCATCAAACGGGATTACATTAAAATAGAGTATAGTGGCGGAGATGTGCTCTATCTACCTACTTACCAATCCCATCTAATCCAGAAGTATATTGGGGGAGAAGGAAAAAAGATCCGCCTGAGCAGGATGGGGGGCAGAGAATGGGCAAAGACCAAAGCCGGAGTGCAGAAGGCCATACAGAACATGGCAAAGGAACTTCTTCAGTTATACGCAGTAAGGGAAGGGATCAGCGGCTATGCATTCAGTAAGGACACAACGTGGCAGCGCCAGTTTGAGGATTTGTTTTCCTATCAAGAAACAAATGACCAGACAAGGTGCATTGAAGAGATTAAGAAGGATATGGAAATGGCGCGGCCTATGGACCGGCTGCTTTGTGGTGACGTAGGGTACGGCAAGACCGAAGTCGCGATGAGAGCAGCTTTTAAAGCGGTGATGGATGGAAAACAGGTAGCAATACTGGTACCGACCACCATACTTGCCCAGCAGCATTATAATACGCTCCGGCAAAGGATGGCACAATTTCCGGTTAATATTGAGATGATAAGCAGGTTTAGAACACCTGCCCAGCAGCAGGAAATATTAAGGCTTATAAAGGAGGGAAATGTAGACATCATAGTGGGAACGCACAGGCTATTGCAAAAGGATGTAGCTTATAAGGACCTGGGACTTCTAATAATTGATGAAGAACAGAGGTTTGGAGTAGCACATAAGGAAGCAATCAAAGAGTTGAAAAAGAGTGTGGATGTGATTACCCTAACGGCGACCCCCATACCCAGAACGTTGCACATGTCAATGGTTGGCCTTAGGGATATGAGTGTTATACAGGACCCCCCCGAGGACAGGATTCCTGTAGAAACCTATGTCGTTGAATATAACGATGAACTTATTAGGGACGCAGTATTAAGGGAAATCAACAGAAATGGCCAGGTTTATTTTGTTCATAACAGGGTAAAATCGATCGATAAGATGGCCCGGGAGCTTTCCAGGATGATACCGGAGGCCTCGATAGCCGTGGCCCACGGACAGATGGACGAGAGAGAACTGGAAAACGTCATGACGGATTTTCTGGATGGGAAATATGATATTCTGCTGTGCACAACAATTATTGAGAATGGTCTGGATATGCCAAACGTAAACACTATAATAGTAACCGACGCCGATAGGCTTGGTCTGTCGCAGATGTATCAGCTTAGGGGAAGAGTCGGACGTTCCAGCAGGCTTGCCTATGCTTACTTCACTTACAGGAAAGACAAGGTGCTGACGGAAGCCGCTGAAAAAAGGCTTAAGGCGATAAAGGAGTTTACCGAGTTTGGCGCAGGTTTTAAAATCGCTCTAAGGGACCTTGAAATAAGGGGAGCAGGTAATATACTGGGGCATGAGCAGCATGGGCATATGATGACGGTTGGATACGATATGTACTGCAAGCTTCTTGATAAGACGGTGAGGGAGCTTAAGGGTTTGCCGGTCCGGGAGGAATTGGAGACACAGCTTGATATTAAGGTTGATGCATATATACCCGATGATTATATAAATGACGAAAAACAGAAGGTGGAAATGTACAGGAGGATAGCTTCTATAGAGAGCAAATCCGATTACAATGATGTTGAAGAGGAAATTGAGGATAGGTTTGGCGATATTGCTGCACCTGTTCGAAACCTGCTTGTTATGGCTTATATAAAATTTTTATGCAAGAAACTGGGAATAACTATGATAGAGCAGAAGGATAGAATTATAAAGGTACAGTTTAAAGGGAAGGATTCGGTAAAGCCGCAGGCAATTGCCAGGCTGATAGGTGAATACGGTAAGAAGATCAAGTTTGAAGCTACGGTCAACCCATCGTTTTTATTTAAGGTTGATACCCATGATGCATATAAAATGCTACTGATTATTAAAGGAATACTAGAAAAAATTATATATTTCCATGAAAGCTAAATTACTATATAATGAACATAAGTTATCACTGACGGGGAGAGGATGAATGTTGAGGAACAACAGAATTTTGATAGTAATCGGTGTTATTATATTAGCATTAGTTCTTGGGGCCTGCGGCATAGTCCGCAAAGATCCTGAGGTGGATAAGAATTCAGCTGTTGCCAAGGTAAATGGACAGATAATAACAAAGGAAGAATTCAATCAAAAATTTGAGCTGTATAAGAGTAGTTATGAACAGCAGTACGGTAAGGATATATGGAATAAGGACATAGAGGGTAAAAAGTTTATCGACGTGGTGAAAGAGCAGGTTGTCGAGAAGCTTATATTGGACAGGCTTATCCTTGAGGCGGCGGACAAACAGGGCATAGCAGTAACTCAAGAGGAAGTAAGCGATGAGATTGCATCGATTAAGGAATATTTCGAAGATGAGCAGAAGTATCTGGATTTCCTAACCTCTCAGGGCATGACAGAAGAGCAGTTTGCAGATCAGGTGAAGAAAGATCTAATTATAACCAAGTACAGGGATAAGCTGGTGGAAGATGTAACGGTATCCGAGAAAGAGGTTGAGGACTATTACAATGAAAATATTAAAGAGTTCAAAAAGGATAGAGTAAAGGCCAGCCACATACTGCTGGATACCAAGGAGGATGCGGAAAAAATACTTGAAAGGTTAAAGAATGGAGAAGATTTTTCCGATCTGGCAGAACAGTACTCGGTTGATCCATCCGCAAAGTCCAACAAAGGGGATCTGGGATATTTCGGGTACGGTGATATGGTGAAGCCCTTCGAAGAGGCTGCTTTTGCGCTTGAAAAGGGTGAAATCAGCGGCATTGTGGAAACTCAGTTTGGATATCACATAATAAAGGTTTTCGACAAGGAAATTGTTGACCCGATACCCTTTGAAGAGGCAAAACAGGAGATAAACAGTAAGCTCCTATACATGGCTATGGAGAAAGAATACAATAAAAAGTTGGCCGAATTAAAGGAAAATGCTGAGATAGAAACCTATCCCAAGAACATGAAGTAATGTGAAATATAATATATCCTTTTTCTGTATTAAGATCTTATTAGATGAATAAAACTGTTTAAAGTATCTAATAATAACTTTGCAGGATAATTTGTAACAAAATACAGAAAAAGGAGGGATATACCGTTGAAGGCAACTGGAATAGTAAGACGTATTGACGATCTTGGGAGGGTTGTAATACCTAAAGAGATAAGACGCACATTGAGAATCAGAGAAGGAGATCCCCTGGAAATTTTCACCGATAGAGAAGGGGAAGTAATACTAAAAAAATACTCGCCTATTGGAGAGCTTAATGAATTCGCCCAGGAATATGCAGAATCTCTAAATGAGGCTTCGGGACATATCGCAGTAATTTCTGATAGGGATACCATAATATCTGTTGCTGGGTCCTCTAAAAAGGATTATCTCGAAAAACGGGTAAGTCCAGCACTTGAGAAAATAATGGAAGAGAAGAAGACCGTAGTTTTTAATAAAAATGAAGGTGGCAGAATGCTATCGGTTACTGCCGATGAAGACGGTGAAACCAAGTACACTGCTCAGGTAGTAGCCCCAATAGTTTCACTCGGGGACCCGATCGGGGCAGTTATACTTATTTCGAAGGATGCCGATGGAAGGATGGGAGAACTGGAGGCTAAGCTGTCAACCACAGCGGCTTCTTTCCTGGGCAAGCAGATGGAGCAGTAGCAGGGTGCTAAAAACAGCAGGTATGACAACTGCTGTTTTTTTAATGGCTGATCTCGCACCGGACTGGTGGACAATCATTTAACTGGGGCAATATTTCTGATATAATATACCTGTTCGTGAGAGAAGCTATATTTAGGAGGCAAACAAAATGCAAAAGCATTCGCTGCTGAAAGGCGCATTGATTTTAAGTGTGGCCGGGATTATAGTAAAGATAATAGGAGCCATTTACCGTATTCCGCTGGCTAATATTATAACATCGGAAGGTATGGGGTATTACCAGACGGCGTATCCCATTTACATATTTCTCCTAACAATTTCTACAGCCGGAATACCCACAGCGATTTCAAAACTGGTTTCTGAACGGACCGCGCTGGGGGATAGGAAGGAGGCCCATAGAATTTTCAGGGTATCCTTTGCCGCCTTGCTCGTCATAGGGATAGTTTCATCGACAATACTCCTCGCAGTGGCAAAGCCCCTGGTTTTTATTCTGGGTAACCCCAAGGCCTATTATGCTATGCTGGCGGTAGCCCCTGCCCTGTTCTTTGTGCCCCTCATGTCTGCTTTCAGGGGATACTTCCAGGGTATGCAGAATATGCTTCCGACTGCGTTGTCCCAGATATTTGAACAGTTGGGCCGGGTCATTGTAGGGTTTGCCCTGGCGATTATCCTGCTGCCAAGGGGGACCGAGTATGCTGCCGGAGGAGCGTCCTTTGGAGCGACATCCGGGGCCATTGCGGGTATGGCTATTGTATATATTGTTTACCTTTACAACAGGGGAAGGATTATGTCTGAGGTTGAAAGCAGCCCTGCGGTAATCCGTGACTCCGCAGGGACAATACTTTACAAACTATTGGCCATAGCAGTTCCGATAACCCTGGGCGCTTCGGTAATACCGCTTATGGATATGATTGATCTGGGCGTTGTAATGAGAAGGCTTCAGTTTGCAGGGTTTTCCGTGACCGAAGCGAACAGCTTATACGGACAGCTAAAGGGAATGGCAGCAACCCTTGTGAATTTCCCCCAGGTTATAACCATAGCCCTTGCCGCAAGCCTTGTACCGGCAATTTCAGAATCCAGTGCCCGGGAAGACAGCGATGGGGTTATCAGGAAGGCGGAGGTTGGACTTAAAGCCGGGATATTGATTGGACTGCCTGCAGCCGTAGGGCTTTCTGTCCTCGCCAGGCCCATAATGATGATGCTTTACCCAAAGGAACCTGAGGTCTGGAGGGTTTTACAGGTGTTAGGCTTTGGGGTCATATTTTTGTCAATAGTGCAAACAGCAACGGGGGTGCTCCAGGGCCTGGGGAAACCGGTGCTGCCTGTGAAAAACATGCTTATAGGTTCCGGTTTCAAACTTGTAGTAAGTTATGTACTCACCGGAATAGCCTGGATAAATATAAGGGGCGCTGCCCTTGGAACCGTAATCGGCTATATGGTAGCCGGAATGCTGAACTATTGGGACGTCAAGAAGGAAACAGGTATCCGGCTGGGAATACTGAATTTTATAATGAAACCCATAATTGCTGTTTTGGGCATGGCAGCCGGAGTAACCGCTGTATACGGTTGGGTATACAGGTTATCCGTAAGCAATACAATTTCAACCCTATCAGCGGTGATACTCGGAGCAATCATCTATGGCATACTGTTATTGGTATTGGGGGGAATCACCTCCCAGGAGCTGAATATGATGCCGGGAGGGAAAAGGCTTTCCCGGCTGTTCAAAAAGATCGGGCTAATGCGTAAATAGGGAGGCATACATCATGAGCGGCAGGATAAAAGTAGTAGGTTTAGGGCCGGGCTCGTGGGAGAACTTGACCCTAAAGGCCGTAAAGGAGCTGGAAACAGCAGGCAGGATAGTGCTCAGAACCGAGAAACACCCCGTTATTGATTATTTAAAGTCGACCGGGATAGAATATGAAGCCCTGGACAATTTCTACGAGCGGGGAGAAACCTTTGATCAGGTATATGATAACATTGCAGCATATCTGCTGGAGCAATCCTTGAAGGGGGACCTTGTGTACTGCGTACCCGGGAACCCGGCAGTGGCTGAAGCGAGTGTTGAACTGCTGAAACTGGAGGGAGAGAAAAGGGGTGTAGAGGTAGAAATAATACCGGGAATGAGTTTCCTGGACGCAATCTATGACAAGCTGTCGATTGATCCTGCTAAAGGCCTTCAGATAGTTGACGGGCTCCGAATAGGCGACATGAATATAGATACAGCCAAGGGCTGCATTATAACCCAGGTGTACAACCGGTTGGTGGCAGCGGAGGTGAAACTTACCCTGATGGAGTATTACGAGGATGACCATCCAATAAAGGTGGTAAGAGCAGCGGGTGTAGCTGGACAGGAGATAGTAAGGGAAGTTCCCCTTTATGAATTGGACAGGCTTGAATTTATCGACCATCTTACCACAATATATGTACCGGCCTGCGATAAGAAGAAGCATGGTATCCAGGACCTATTAGATATAATGAAGGTGCTTAGAGGGGACAGCGGGTGCCCGTGGGACAGGGAGCAGGACCACCGGAGTCTTATGCCATACCTCCTGGAAGAAACATATGAAGTACTTGATGCTATTGAGAAGAAGGACCTGCAGCTTTTGGAGGAAGAGCTTGGAGATCTCTTGCTGCAAGTGGTATTTCACTCTCAGATCGCCTGGGAAGAGGGAAATTTCAGCTTTGACGAAGTGGTTAACGGAATTTGTGTGAAGCTGCTATCCAGGCATCCCCATGTGTTCGGGGGAAAAAGGGCCGAAGACAGCGACAGGGCTACTGAAAGATGGGAAGCTTCCAAAAGGGAGGAGAAGGGTACCTCAAGCTACACAAGAACCCTTGAGGATATTCCTGTAATTCTGCCATCCCTCATACGCAGTTATAAGGTGCAGCAAAAAGCTGCCCTGGCGGGGTTTGACTGGGACAGGATCGAAGAGGTTATGGACAAGGTCAAGGAAGAGCTGCTCGAACTGGAAGAGGTATATAAATCAGGAAAAATGAACAGAATAAGAGAAGAGATTGGGGACCTGTTGTTTGCAGTGGTAAATCTGGCCAGGTTTGAGAAGGTTCAGCCGGAGCTCGCTCTTAAGGAAACTACTGAAAAATTCATAAGCAGGTTTAGATTTATTGAAGAAAACTCGCATTTGATAGGGAAAACCCTGGATCAGATGTCGCTTTCTGAGATGGAAGAGCTGTGGCAGATGGCAAAAGTACATAATTTTAATGAAATTGATAAAAAATAGCACCAGAAAGAAGGAATTACAAAGATTTCGTAGAATAGCTTTAAAGAAATCCAATAATAGGGAGGTAATCAGTTTGAACAAAGCGGATCTTATTGCTAACATGGCTGAAAAAAGCGGTTTAACTAAGAAAGATACTGAGAAAGCTGTTAACGCTTTCATGGAGTCGGTTAATGATGCTCTGATGAAAGGCGAGAAAGTACAGCTTGTTGGCTTTGGAACCTTTGAAGTCAAAGAAAGAAAAGAGAGAAAAGGACGCAATCCGAAGACACAGGAAGAAATGGTAATACCCGCTTCCAAGGCTCCTGTTTTCAAAGCTGGTAAAGCTTTGAAAGATATGGTAAATCAGTAGTAGCACTACAAAATCAGGTCTTTGACCTGATTTTTCTCTTTGGAGCAGAAGGAGGACTAATTACTTGAGATTAGACAAATTTCTTAAGAATTCCAGGCTGATAAAGCGGAGAACAATAGCAAAGGAAGCCTGCGACGCCGGCCGGGTTATGATAAACGGCAGGACAGCCAAGGCGGGAACAGAAGTTGAGGAAGGGGACATAATAGAGATAGGCTTTGGCAACAGGAGGATTAAGGTGGAAGTGGTCCAGGTGGCGGAGCACGTGACCAAGGACCAGTCCAGGGAGATGTACCGGATGATTGAATGAAGAAAGGCAGCCGGCTATAAAAGGCCTGCTGCTTTTTTAACCATTTTCTGATGATCCGGGTCTATTGCATTGTTCTTGTGTAGCCTGCTGTTCTTGAAATGTATGCATATAACGCCATCCATATCGTTTCCCTTAATCTTATCAAGATTTGTTCCCCTGCCGTATCCGCCGCTGCGGCTGGATATTGTCTGCAGGGCGGGATATTTATCATTTCCTGCATGGGGCATGGCTGTAGCGGATGCTGCTATGTGTTTATCTCCTATGGATACGATTATGGCCCTTCTTTCCCAGCTCCAGCCTCCCCATATCTTTTTAAGTATAGCCGTATCTTCAGCGGTAAGGGTTTCGGAATCTGCATGTTCATGGCCGAAGGTCTTCATAACCTTAAAGCTTAATCCGGTATCGATGTCTGTAACAACTGCTACGGTGCCATCTTTGAATATGTATTGTACTTCATCAAACCAGTCGAGATACTCACCGACTTCGGGTATTTCGCTGCTGCCTTCTTCTTCCCCGGGAGGCATAGCCTGACCATTCATAAGGGCTTCAAAGGTTTGCGGTCCTGCAATTCCGTCTACAACAAGGTTATAATCTGTCTGAAAGTTCATTACCGCCTGCGTTGTCAGTGGGCCGTAGTACCCCGTAGCTTCACAATCTAGATAGCCTTTTTCTATCAACAGCTCTTGAAGGAGGGTTACATCTGACCCTTCACTGCCGAATTTAAGTATGGAATTCATCGCACTGGCCGATACCGGCAGAGAAAATACCATTACACATAAAACCGGAATAATAAACCTACCGAGTCTGCCCATAGCTTCCCTCCTTGTGATTTTTATCCCTTGCGTTTTTTTAATTATATCATAATGCTTGTCTTATTTGGGAGAAAAGTTGAAAAAAACCACGGAAAAATTTACATGTTATAAAAGCGGAATATTTCAGATACTATTACTAGCTTTCTAGTTAAAAGGAGGTAAAATTAAATGAGACTCCGTAGATATGCAAAACTGATAGTTATTATATTGGCGCCTCTATTACTGCTTTCCTGCGTTGTTAGGAGGCCCGCAGAAACCCCGCCCCCTGAGCTTGTTAAGCTCAAAATTCCCGAATCAATAAGCAGGGGAGAGGGAAAAGAGCCTGTTCTTAAGGTTTATGTTCAAAAAACAGGTCAGATCAAAGAACTGCCCTTCGAGCAATATGTTGCAGGCGTGGTTGCCGGGGAGATGAAAAACGACTGGCCGGAAGAAGCGCTGGCAGCGCAGGCAATTCTTGCCCGTACGTTCGTTATGGAGTTCATAACTGAAAAAGGAGGTTCCAAATACAAGGGAGCACATGTATCGACTGACATTGAAGAGGCACAGGCGTGGAATCAGGAAGCGGTAAACGATAGGGTAAAAAGAGCGGTTGAGCGGACAAAAGGTGAGGTGGCAACCTACAACGATAAGTATGTGAAAGCATGGTTCCATGCCCATGCCGGCGGTACAACTGCCTCAGCCAAAGAGGGGCTGGCGTTTAAGGAAGACGAACCACCATATGTTAAGATAGTTAAATCACCTGATTCGCCCGACGCTCCTCCCGATGACAAGGCCTGGACCGCGGTTTTTTCAAAGGCAGAGATATTGGCAGCGTTGAAACAAGCCGGAGGACAGACCAACGATTTTTCTTCCGCGAAGATTGTTGAGAAAGGACCTTCAGGCAGAGCGGTGACGCTAAGCTTTGGGAACACGGCAGTATCGGCTCCTGAATTCAGGCTTGCCATAGGCAGTACAAAAATGAAATCAACCTATTTGACCGATATAAGGGTGGAAGGGGACAAGGTTGTGATGAAAGGGAAGGGGTATGGGCATGGAGTAGGCATGTCGCAGTGGGGCGCGTATGCTTTGGCAAAACAGGGCAAGAAAGCCGAAGATATTGTGAATTACTATTTTAAGAATATCGATATAGTGAGGATATGGGAATAGCTGCATCAGTGCAGCTATTCTTAGTTTGAAGGAATAAAATAGACGGAAGTATCATAAATATTAACAAAGCGGGAGAGGAGGCAGGCTATGGAAGATAAAAAGCATAATCTCTCTATAGAGAGCAGAAACCATCTATCTACTTCAGGGGTTAAAGATATTTATAGCTTTGACGAAAACAAAGTCGTCCTAGATACTACCCTCGGCACCCTGACTATCATCGGAGAAGGCCTGCACATAAATAAACTGAATATCGACGACGGGAATCTGGTTGTTCAGGGGAACATAAGCAGCTGTGAGTATTCAGAAAGCAAAAACATCAGGGAGAGAGGGAAGGGGTTCTTTAAGAAGGTGTTTAAATAGCCATCGTCTGGACGATGGTTTTATTTTTAATAATTGAAACCGGGGTGGTTACGTGATTATATCGGTAAGCAGCCAGGCAAGGATACTGCTGGCTTCTTTATACGGGGGACTGATACTGGGCATTTTTTTTGATGTTTACAGGTTAATCAGGAATGGGCTACAGTTTAATAAGCTAACAACAATAATCGGGGATATCTGTTTCTGGGCGGTTGGCCTGACAGTATCCCTTGTGGTCATATATGAAAGCAGCAGCGGGCTCGTGAGGTTTTATCAGATACTGGGATTTGCCGCGGGCATGGCGATGTATTTAAAAGTATTGAGCAGATATGTCAATGGGGTTCTAAATATTATATTCCGGTCGATAAGAAATATGCTGTACTTCATCTTCATGGTAATTAAAATACCTTTTATTATACTGTCAAATCTTCTCTGGAAGCCATATGATAAAAGTAAAGCATGGTTGGCAAAGATACTGGCAGGGGTGTTCGGTGAAACCCGTAAATACCTGAAGCTCTTCACAAGTAAGAAATAGTGGAAGGAATTTTTCTATTCGCATAGAAAGTAATATCATAATAACGAGAGAAAACTGGGGGCTAAACAATGGCAAAGGTATACCACCTGGATAGGAAAAAACCAAATAGGAAGATTAGAGTAAGACATATATTACTGGTAGTTTTGGCACTATATATCGGCTATACGCTGGTATACCAGCATATAGCCATAAGACAGGCCCGCTCCGATGAGGCAGTTGTAAGGGAGCAAATCAGGAAATTGGAGGAAGAGAATGAAAGGATAAGAGCCCAGATAGAAATGATGCAGAGTGACCAGTATATTGAAAAACTGGCAAGGGAAAAGCTGGGGCTTATTAAACCGGGGGAAGTTATGTTTGTTGATGTAAACCGTAATGGCGGTAATAGCGGTAATTGACATAGCCATATCAATGATATATAATGAATTCAGTTATTTTGGAGTATTTATATAATAAAGAGGAGGAATAACAAACCTATGCCGTTGCAGGTAGGTAGCGTAGTTGAAGGTGTTGTGACCAGCATAGCAAGCTTTGGCGCATTCGTTCAACTACCTGAAGGTAAAACCGGTCTTGTGCACATATCAGAAGTTGCAGATCATTATGTGGAGGATATTAAGCAGTATTTAAAAGAAAAGGACAGGATAAAGGTTAAGATCATATCGGTTGACAACAAAGGCAAAATCAGTTTGTCTCTAAAACAGGCAGGGACCCAGTTGAAGAAAACCAGCAGACCGATTGAGGTGGACTGGGAAGCTGAGAAAAAGGACAAAATAAAAAACCTATCCTTCGAAGACAGAATGGCAAAATTCCTTAAAGATAGCGACGAAAGGCAGCAGCAGTTGAAGAAGAGCCAGGATGCTAAAAGAGGTGGGGGTTTCAGAAGAGGAGAATTTTAGTAAACAGCCGTGCCCGAGGGCACGGTTTATTAGTCATAATGAGTTAAGAAGGAGGAGAATCGTTGTCAAGGGCAGCTGTTATCGATGTTGGGACCAATTCTGTCAGGCTTCTTATTGCTGATTTTGGGGAAATCGGTCTCGAAATCCAATTGAAAGAGATATTGACGACACGTTTGGGCAAAGGTGTAGACAGGGACAGGAGGCTTTCCAGCCAAGCGATTAACAATACTCTTGACGCGATTCGTAAATTCAGGGATAGGGCAATATCTTTAGGTGCCGGGAATGTTTTGGTCATAGCAACAAGTGCGGTGAGGGATGCCGTTAACGGCGAAACCTTTATGCAGGAGGTAAAAAAACTCGCAGTCAGAACAAAGATTCTTACGGGGAACGAGGAGGCTGAACTGGGCTTCCTGGGGGCATGTCTCGGTATAGGAAACATTGAAGGAAAAGTTCTTTTGATTGATATTGGAGGCGGAAGTACAGAGCTTGTATTAGGTTCCGGGAATGCAATTCATTATATGACCAGTCTGGATATTGGAGCAGTTAGGTTAACGGAAAAATTCGGAAACAGCAATACGGCAAGCCGATGTCAACTGGATAGTATTTCTGACTTTGTGAAAAAACAGCTGTCGGGCATGGAATTTCCCAACAATCAAGAAATAGCCAGAATGATCGGCATAGGAGGAACCATAACAAGCCTTGCCGCGATAGACCAAAAATTGGAAATATACGACAGGAATGCTGTTCATGGATACGTGCTGCAAAAAGAGCAAATTGACAGGATATTAGAGCTAATGCTTTGCTTGACCTTGGAGGAGCGGCAGAAAATTCCTGGATTGCAGAGAGAAAGAGCCGACATAATAGTTGCAGGGATAATTATATTAAAATGCGTTATGGAATATTTCGCCCAACATGAAATCCATGTAAGCGAGTGGGACAACCTTGAAGGTGCTGTATATAAGTGGTGGTCGTAAATCCATTTATTCCCTGAGAATTTTAAATAAAAAATCTTGACGCTGTTTCATATATATTATATAATAAAACTTGTCGTCGGAAGATATGACGCGTCGCGGGGTGGAGCAGCCAGGTAGCTCGTCGGGCTCATAACCCGGAGGTCGCAGGTTCAAATCCTGCCCCCGCAACCATTTGGCGGCGTAGCTCAGGTGGCTAGAGCATGCGGTTCATACCCGCAGTGTCAGCGGTTCAAATCCGTTCGCCGCTACCAAAATATGGCCCCTTGGTCAAGCGGTTAAGACACCGCCCTTTCACGGCGGTAACAGGGGTTCGAGTCCCCTAGGGGTCACCACATGGGCGCATAGCTCAGTTGGGAGAGCACCTGCCTTACAAGCAGGGGGTCACTGGTTCGAGCCCAGTTGTGCCCACCAAAGGAGATACTAAAGGTATCTTCTTTTTTTATTACCAGGAAAGTATACTTTCTTATGTATCTTTTTTACATTTTTCTAAACCGGTACGTGTAGTATTGCTCATCATACTGAGGGTATTTGTCATATTACCATCAGTGCTGTCAAACACTTTTCAAACGGCCGGTACCAAAACTGACAAAATTATGGGACAGGCTTTGCTATAATGTAGTAACTATATAATTGCAGGTGGTGGTTATATTGATAAACAAGAGCGAAGCCTATCCGGTGTATAGTTCCTACAAGGAAACAGTGAATCTCAAGGCGATGCTGGCGGTTAATCTGCTGTCATTCTTATTAGCCCGGGCTTTTATCCTGGATGGGGTAATGCCCTTTGGTGTTGCTTTTTTTAGCTCAATAATCCTTAACAGGTTCGCTGTCCTGCCTGCTATGATCAGCGCAGCGGTAGGCTTGATAAGCCTGGGAGGGTTAGAGCTGTCATATAAATACCTGTCCGTCATGGTTCTGACCTTACTGGTTGCCCGGGTGTTTTCAGGGAAGAAACAGTTAAAAAGGTATCAGGTTTCCACAATAACCATCGCGTTAATGTTCGGCATATCTTTCGGATTAATGTACATTAAAGGGAATTATTATCTATACAGTATCTTTGCTGCATGTTTCGAAGGTCTTGCAGCCGGCATACTCGTTTATATTTTTGACTATGCTATGCCGGTTGTTATAGGTCTTGATAGAAGAAGCCTGATATCTAAAGAAGAGATGATTTGCCTTGCCGTCACTTTAGCGGTGGCAGTTACGGGACTGGGCAATGTTCAGGTCTGGGATATATCGGTGAAAATTGTTATTATGGCTGTGCTGGTTCTGGTAAGCGGGTACATAGGAGGAGCGGCAACCGGGAGCGCTGTGGGGGCTGTTTTCGGCGTCATATCAGGGCTTACAACCAGTTGGGTGGTAACCATGATAGGGGCTTTTGCCTTTGCCGGTATGCTCGCCGGAACATTCAAAGAACTGGGCAGGGTTGGAAGTGCCCTGGGCTTTATAATAGGAAGCGCCATACTGAATTTTTATTTAATAGGGGAAGCGGTATCCGTAATTTCAATGCAGGAGTTGCTGGTAAGCTCAGTGATATTCTTAATTCTTCCCGGCAAGTTCATGAATCAGTTTTCAAATATAACCTTCATGGAAGATATTAAAGTAAAAAACAGGGCAGCCTATAATGAAAGGGTCAAGGAACTGACTGCAATTAAGTTGGACGAGCTTGCAAAGGTGTTTGGTCAGCTTTCGGCTACTTTCAGCGGGGTTTCTTTTAAGGAGGACTTTTCGGATATCGTTGGAATAAACAGGATATTTGACGGGATTTGCAGCAGGGTTTGCAAGGAGTGTACTTTCTATAAAAGCTGCTGGGAGAAGGAGTTCTATACGACATACCAGTCGGTGTTCGGGCTAATCAGCAAAGTAGAGGAAAACGGATATGGGGACCTTAAGGATATTCCGGAGACGCTGAGAAAAAAATGCATGAAGCCGCAAAAATTGGTCGAAACGGTCAATTACCTGTACGATATGCACAGGGTTAATTATAGATGGCAGGTGAAAATGGAAGACTGCCGCCGTATGGTTTCACAGCAGCTTGAGGGTATTTCCAAGGTTATTGAGAGCCTTGCGGGTGAAATAGACCTGGATATGAGCTTTGATGAGAGTCTTGAGGAGAATATACATGTGGAACTCGACAAGCAGGGTGTTGAGGTTTCACAGGTTATGGCGCTGGAAAAGCAGGGAAAACGGCTTGAAATTCTTATAGACAAGAAATCGTGCTATGGGTGCAGGGAGTGTGCGAAAAAGATCATACCGGTTGTCTCGGGTATTACAGGGAAAAAATTCACTAAACCGGGGTATATATGCAGTATAAAGAACGAGAAATGCACGGTAAAACTGGTTGAAGCCCAAAAGTATAATATCACAACCGGGGTGTATACGGGTTCGAAGGATAACAGCCAGGTAAGCGGTGACAATTATACTTTTATGGAGTTAAAGGATAATAAGTATCTAATTGCATTATCGGACGGTATGGGTACCGGCGAGAATGCAGCAATGGAAAGCGCAGTTACCATAAACCTGCTGGAACAGCTTTTGGAAGTGGGATATGACCATGAACTGGCAGTCAAAACAATAAACTCTATATTAATGCTCAAGTCCCCGGAAGATAATTTTTCGACCCTGGATATTACGCTGGCGGACCTGTACACCGGTGAAGCAAAGATGATAAAAATCGGTGCGCCACCTACATATATAAAGAGAGGCAGTGAAGTAAAGGAGATTTCAGCAGCTTCGTTGCCTGTTGGAATAATAAGCCAGCTGGATGTTCAGGTTAAAAGAATGACGTTAAAGGATGGAGATTTTGTTGTGATGATGACGGACGGCATATATGATGCGGGAAGGGTAGAAGATAGAGGGCGGTGGCTTGAAGATGTCTTGAGGGATGCCCAGAGTAGAAACCCACAGGAAATCGCAAGGATAGTATTTGAAAAAGCCATAGAACTTAACGGAGGAGAGGCAAAGGATGATATGACAGTTCTTGTTTCGAGAGTATGGGAGAATTAGAAAACCCGGCGGGATGACCGCCGGGTGAGTAATGACAGGGGATATGCCTTTAGGTGACAGGGGACACACCATTCAGTTACCAGTTGCCAGTTATCAGATAACAGACGTCAGGGAAGCGCTTTTGTGGAAAACCTGTAAGCCTTACCCTGGTAACTGTGATCTGTGATCTGTGAACTAGAAACTGAACTGCGGCATGTCTCCTTTTGATTCAGTGGTCGGTGAAGGCATGTCTCCTTATTTTATTGTATACACGGTTATGCAGATGGAAATACTTCCAAAAAAATGCAGGTGGTGTGAAGAATGAAAAGGATTGCTGCTATGGAATTGAAAGAGATCATCGTTGTAACCGATGGAAGGTCAAACATAGGGGGTGACCCGGAGGAAGCGGCCAGGATTGCCCACAGGGAAGGCATAATTGTGAACTCCATCGGGATTGTGGAAAACGGCGGGGAGGAAGACCCGTTTATTGAACTAGAAGGAATTGCAAAGGCAGGGGGAGGGCTCTGCGACATTATACCAATGACCAGGCTGGACTACTCAATGCAGATGATAACCAGGCACTCTGTTCAGATGACCCTTGAGAGGGCAGTAAGCTTTCAACTGAAGAAGATTACCGGATACAGACTAGATGAAATGGACCCGGAATCCAGGGGCAGGATAATTGAATATATAAAAAGGGTTAGCGATGAAATAAGCATCAAATGTGTGGTTTTACTGGACTGCAGCGGCAGTATGGCTAATAAGATGGACACTGCGCTGTCAAGTATAGAAGAGCTGTTGATCTCATTGAATGCCAGGAAAGGGATTTCACAGCTTGGAGTCGTAATCTTTCCGGGAAAAACGGGCAGAGAATACCAAATCGTGAGCGGTTTTACCTCGGATTTTTCTGTTTTATCAAAAAACTTGAAGGGTATAACAACCGGAGGAGGAACGCCCACATACGGAGGGATTATGGGGGCTGTGGAACTCTTTGCAGAGGAAGGCTTGCAGATCGCAGATCACGTGTACTAGATTGCAGATGGCAGGGAGGGGCTAGTATTAGTTCGTAGTTCGTAGTTGGTAGTTCGTAGATTGCAGGTGCTAGGTCCTAGATCCTAGGTGCTAGCCACTGGTCACTGGTCACTGGCAAAAGGGGGAGTAGGGTGAAACCGATTAGATTGGACTACGGTACGCGTGTTAAAGGAAGATGGTATGGAAAAGAGTTTGAAGTCATCAGGCACATTGGAGATGGCGGTACAGCATCGGTATTTCTGGTAAAGGATTTGGCATCAGGAAGAGAATATGCAATGAAAATCAGCGGCAATATGCTAAACCTGGAAGAGGAATACAGGGTTCTAAGCCGATTGAATGGATGCGAATACGTGACGCCGGTGTACTATAGGGATGACTGCGTATTGTCAGGTACAATGCACTTCTTTCTTATCGTTAAGTACTGCAGCGGTAACAACCTTGCCGACATATGCAGGAACAAGCGTCTTTCTCTGAGAACTGCACTGCAGGTTGTCATGATAGCGGGCGGCATTTGCCGAGAACTTAACAATATGAACATATATTATTGTGATTTAAAGCCGGACAACCTTGTATTTGACAATAACCACGGGTGCCTGTACCTGGTCGATTTTGGAGGCATAGCCGGAAGGGGTGAAGGGGTTACCCATTTCACCCCTTATTTTGACAGGGCAAGCTGGGGCAAAGGCTTGAGGGTAGCAGATGAGGGCTACCAGATTTTCGGTTTGACCATGCTCCTGCTGGTACTTGCTGTAGGCAATGAACCGTCAGGTAAAAAACACTATGCAAAACTGCTGGAAACTGTTGAGAATTCTAATTTGAGTAAAGGCTTAAAAAGCGTTATAATAAAAGGGTTAGAGCAGGAATATGATAATCTCTCGGAATACTGTGATGACCTCAGGGAAGTTGCGGTAAACCTTGTTTGTGAACAACGATACTATGATAGGAAAGCCGGGTTTTTGATAAACATTATCTTTACCACATCCATACTATTTTTGATTCTGGTTGTCAAACTAATTGTTTAGCCCGGGGAAGGGGTTTGCGTGAAGATTGAAGATGCTTTTATAAAGGCAATTGAAGAATATGAAATGTTGAAGAGCGGTGACCGGGTGGTTGTAGGTGTATCCGGCGGACCTGATTCCATCACTCTTTTGCATTTGCTTCACCGTTACAGGAATCATTTTGGTATAGATATCTTGGCCGTACACCTGAACCATAATTTCCGGCCAGGGGATGCCGAACGGGACGCTGAGTACGTCAGGACTTTTTGTGACCGTATCGGTATACCGTCCATAATAGAGTTCTGCGATGTCCCTGCTATGGCAAAAAACGAGAATCTTTCCCCGGAACAGGCGGGGAGAAGGGCAAGATACGACCTGTTCTACAGGGTTATGGAGGAAAGAAACTTTAACAAAATAGCCGTTGCCCACAATAGGGATGACCAGGTTGAAACGGTGCTGATGAGGCTTATAAGAGGTTCCGGTGTTGAAGGATTGGGGGGAATACAACCGGTAAGGGGCTGTATTATCAGACCCCTTATAGATATTCCCAGGTATGCTATTGAAGATTACTGTAAAAAGCAATCCCTTAAACCGGTGATTGACTTGAGCAATTTTAAACCGGTTTATACAAGAAACAAGATTCGACTTGAGCTTATACCGTATCTCAAACAGGAGTTTAACCCCGGCATCGATAGGGTATTAGTAGATACTGCAAACATTTTAAGATGTGAGAACGAATACTTTCAGAAAATCACGTTAGACGAATTTAAAGGACTGTTGACCGGGGAAAGGACGAATCGAATTGCTTTTGATGCATACAGATTGTCTGAGCTTCATGATGCCATTTTAAGGAGGATTTTAAGGATGGCTGTAGAAAAAATTAGTGGAAGCACGGACAATATTTCGTACACTCACATTGAAGCCATGTACAACCTTGTAAAAGCAAACAAAACCGGAACGCAAATAAGCCTTCCTGGTTCCATAACCGCAGGTGTTAGCTACGGTGAGTTTTACCTGAGCAGGGAAGAAAGGGTGAGGCATGATACGATAGATAAAATATATACGCTGAATATACCGGGAACCGTAACTATAGATGAAACCGGATGTAAGATAAATGCTGTGTTAATTCCGGTAAAGGAATACAAAAGGATAAAAAACACTGCTGACCGCAAACGCGTTTTTGTTGACTTCGGGAAGACCGGTGGAAATATTGTAGTGACGGGAAGAAGAGATGGTGACAGGTTTGTGCCTCTGGGAATGAAAGGAACAAAGAAGTTGAAGGATTTCTTTATTGACAATAAAGTTCCAAGGGAGAAAAGGGATTCTATTCCCATAGTCAGGAACGATAAAGGTATAATATGGGTGACCGGCTACAGGATAGATGACGGATGCAAGATAGATTCTGCAACCGATGAGGTGTTGATGTTAGAGTATAATCAAAGCGCTTTGGGGGAGGAATAAAATGAGGAACAGCATAAAAGAAGTCTTGATTAGCGAAAAAGAGATACAGGAACGAGTGAAAGAGTTAGGGCAAGAGATTACCAGGGATTATAAAGGCAAGGACCTGGTGGTTGTCGGGGTGCTCAAGGGAGCTGTCCTTTTTCTGGGCGACCTCGTGAAAAATATAAGCATGCCCTTGACTATCGATTTCATTGCTGTATCAAGTTACGGAAACTCAACAACAACCTCTGGGGTTGTCAGAATACTTAAGGATTTGGACAACAGCATAGAGGGTATGGATGTTTTGGTTGTTGAAGACATTATAGATAGCGGCCTTACGCTCAGCTACCTGTATGAAAACCTGAAATCAAGAGGACCGAACAGTGTTAAGATTTGTACGTTGCTTGATAAACCGGAAAGGCGAAAGGTGAACGTCAAAGTTGATTATATCGGATTTGTCATAGAGGATGAGTTTGTTGTAGGTTATGGCCTTGATTATGCGGAAAAATATAGAAACTTGCCCGAGGTTTGCATATTGAAACCGGAGATCTACCAGAAATAGCTATGATAATGGTGTGCTGCAGTTATTTGTGTTTTAGCAAGAAATGTGTTAAAATACTTATCATGATTCATGCTCTTTTGAAAGGAGGGCTATGATTGTCGAAGTTTTTCCGAGGAGCGAGCTTTTATATTCTAATCTTCATAATAATAGTTGCTATAGTGCAGATGTACGGCGCCAGCAGCAAAGAAATAACAAAGCTCGAGTATTCACAGTTAATTATCCAGATAAACGATCAAAATGTTTCAAAACTGATCATTGAAGATAAGGTAGTAACAGGCGTACTAAAAGATGGGACAGAGTTTCAGTCAACCGTTCCCGATTTGCAAACATTTAACCAGTATATACTTCCGCAGATAAAGGAAGGAATACTTCAGGTTAATTATAAAATACCGCCAGGAACCCCGTGGTGGGCCCAGATGCTTCCGACCCTGTTTGTGATTCTCTTGTTTGTCGTGCTGTGGTTTTTCTTCATGCAGCAGTCCCAGGGTGGTGGAAATAGGGTAATGTCCTTCGGAAAGAGCAAAGCTAAACTTCACAGCGAGGATAAGAGAAGAATTAGCTTTGATGATGTGGCAGGAGCAAAGGAAGAAAAGGAAGAGCTGTCGGAGATTGTTGAATTCCTGAAAAACCCCAGAAAGTTCATTGAACTGGGTGCAAGAATTCCTAAAGGGGTTTTATTGGTCGGGCCTCCCGGAACCGGAAAAACCTACCTGGCAAGAGCAGTTTCGGGCGAAGCCGGGGTACCCTTTTTCAGCATATCCGGTTCGGATTTTGTTGAGATGTTTGTAGGTGTAGGTGCGTCAAGGGTAAGGGACCTGTTTGAACAGGCTAAGAAGAATTCTCCATGCATAGTCTTTATCGACGAAATTGACGCGGTGGGGCGCCACAGAGGAGCCGGATTGGGCGGAGGACATGATGAAAGGGAGCAAACCCTTAACCAACTGCTCGTTGAAATGGATGGTTTCAGCGTTAACGAAGGTATTATAATAATCGCTGCTACCAACAGGCCAGATATACTGGACCCAGCCCTCTTGAGGCCGGGACGGTTTGATAGGCAGGTTCTTGTCGGGGTACCCGATGTAAAGGAAAGGGAAGCTGTATTGAAGATACATTCGAGGGGCAAACCCCTGGAAGAGGAAATAAATCTTGAGGATATAGCAAAGGGGACACCTGGGTTTACTCCGGCCGATCTGGAGAACCTGATGAATGAAGCGGCTCTTCTGGCTGCCCGTAAGGGAAAGAAGAAAATAGGCAGGGAAGAGCTGGAGGAAGGCGTTACAAGGGTAATTGCAGGTCCCGAAAAGAGAAGCAGGGTGATGAGCGAGAAAGATAAAAAGCTTACGGCTTATCATGAAGCGGGGCATGCGGTTGTAGCCAGGCTGCTGCCCAACTCCGATCCTGTCCATCAGATCTCCATAGTCCCAAGGGGAAGAGCCGGAGGCTACACCATGATACTTCCCAAGGAAGACAAGTACTACATGTCCAAATCTGAGATGGAAGAATATCTTGTACACCTGCTGGGAGGAAGGGTGGCTGAGAAGCTTGCTCTAAACGATATAAGCACAGGTGCGCAGAATGACCTGGAAAAAGTAACCAGGATGGCCAGAAAGATGGTAACGGAATATGGTATGAGTGAAAATCTTGGTCCGATGACATTTGGTACAGGTCATGATGAAGTATTTATTGGCAAGGAAATGGCAAGAAGCAAGAACTATAGTGAAGAGGTAGCGGCAGAAATAGATAAAGAAGTAAAGAACATTATAGACAAGGCGTACGCAAGTGCCCTTGAAATCCTGGAAAAGAATATACAGAAGCTTCACACAGTAGCTAGCGCCCTACTCGAAAGGGAGAAGCTTACTGGAGAAGAATTTGAAGAGATCTTCGCCCAGGCATAAATGGATTATAGATAAGGCAGCTGCCGTTGCCTTATTTTTGTTGTCAATGGATTTTTCAAATTTTATCTGATATAATATATAATCGTAAAATTGAATAGGTAGGGGTGATTGAATGGAATTTAAACTTCACATAGGTCTTAATTCTAAGATAGAGACAATAGTCAAGGAGAAGGATACCGCTGCCAACTTTGGAAGCGGGGGAGTAGAAGTATTTGCTACTCCTATGATGATTGGTCTTATGGAAAATGCTGCTCTATCTGCGGTTGACCTTCACCTTCCGAAGGGCTATGCAACGGTGGGAACCCACCTGGATGTTAAACATCTTGCAGCCACACCCATTGGCATGAAGGTATACGCTACTGCGGAGCTTATCGAGATAGACGGTAAAAGGCTGGTTTTTAAAGTAGAAGCCTATGATGAGAAGGAAAAAATCGGAGAGGGAATGCATGAAAGGTATATAATTAACCTGGAGAGGTTTTTAGATAAAACAGCGGAAAAAAAGAACAGTTAATAGCGGCAATTATATTTTGTTACAGATTGTATACTCCGATCCTATAGAACCTACCGGGCTTTATGGGACGATAGGGGATTAAAAGCAATTTTAATGCCTGCCGCTGTGCAAAGGAGTTCACTTGCATATTTTCAGGGCAAGGGGACTCTGTTTTGTTTTATAGGCGAATATTCTAACATTATCAATGCTTCCTGTACAAAAATTATGTGGGAAGGGGATATTTTTGTGAACGCAAAGCGCATGGGGAAATACGAAAGTGAACTGAATGCTATCCTGAATTCTACACATAATTCAATAATTTCAATTAATAAACAGGGAATGATTAATATAATAAATCCTGCTGCTGAGAGAATTATTGGAGTTAAGGCAGAGGATGCGATCGGATGCCACATATCGGAGGTAATACCCAACACAAACCTTTTGGAGATACTGAAAACCGGGAAAAGCGATTTTGGCCAGAAACTGACGATAGGGAACAGAACGGTAATAACAAACAGGACACCTGTAATATTGGACAATGAAATCGTTGGGGCTGTTGCGGTATTCCAGGACATTTCGGAGATAGAGGATATTTTGAGGAAGCTGGACGTGTGCAAAAAATTGAGCGTAGAGCTGAACGCCATTATTGAATCGTCCTATGACGGGATATATGTCACGGATGGTAACGGAATAACCGTACGCGTTAATTCTGCATATGAACGGATAACCGGTGTTCAGCGGAAAGAAGTCCTGGGAAGGCATATGAGAGAACTTGAAAAAGCAGGTTTTTACTCCAAGTCGGTAACCCTCCTGGTACTGGAAAAAAAGAAACCGATTACCATAATGCAGCAGATCAAGGGCAGAAAGGATGTAATGGTGACGGGGAATCCGGTGTTCAACGAAGACGGCGAAATAACTCTGGTAGTAACAAATGTGAGGGATATGACAGAGCTGAACAGGCTGAAAATTGAACTGGAAAAGACCAGGGAGCTAACCCAGAAATACCACAGTGAGCTGATCGAGATGCGCCTTCAGCAGATGGAGCTGGACGATGTTATCGCAAAAAGTGATGATATGAAGGAAGTGCTCCGACTGACCCTTCGTGTTTCAAGAGTGGATTCGAATGTACTGATAATGGGCGAATCCGGAGTAGGAAAAGAGGTTATAGCCAAACTCATCCATAAAGAAAGCGATAGAAAGGATGGGCCCTTTATAAAGATAAACTGCGGCGCCATTCCTGAGAACCTGTTGGAATCAGAGCTTTTCGGCTATGAGGGGGGCGCTTTTACCGGGGCTAAAAAGGAGGGCAAACCCGGGCTGTTTGAAGTTGCGGAGAAAGGGGTTCTGCTATTGGACGAGATTGCAGAAATGCCCAAGACTCTGCAGGTTAAACTGCTGAGAGCTATCCAGGATCTGGAGATAAGCAGACTGGGGAGTTTGGAACCAAGGAAAATCGATGTGAGAATAATAGCTTCAACTAATAAGGATCTGGAGAAGCTTGTATCCGAAGGCAGATTCAGAGAAGACCTGTTCTACAGGCTTAACGTAGTGCCCATATACATACCTCCCCTCAGGGATAGAAAGGAGGATATTATTCCCCTGCTGTGTTATTACGTGGAAAAGTACAACAAGAAGTACAACCTGAATAAGCAGATAACCTCGGAAATAATAGATTATTTCCTGGAATACAACTGGCCGGGAAATGTGAGAGAACTGGAAAACATAGTAGAAAGGCTGATAGTAATACCCGAAGAGGACTATATTAGGACCATGCACCTGCCAAAATGCATGAGAGGGGAATTAGCCTATACAAAATCCAATATCCTGATAAAGGATATCGTGCCCCTGGATAAAGCGATAAAGGATGTTGAAGAGCAGCTAATAATAAATTCGTTTAAAAAATACCGGAATATTAATAAAGTTGCCGAAGTTTTGGGAGTGCACCGTACTACCATAGCTCGGAAAATAGCCAAATACAATTTAAGTGCAGATATGCACGAAACCGGTGCATAACAGAAATTGTTTGTGCAATAATGCACAAACCATGTTTGCAAGGTTTCTACAGCATCCTGCATTTTTATATTGTATGAAATGGTCAGGAATTTTTGCACCTGTGCACAACTGAACATAGTAAATCATATAAAAAACCTTGTACCGCAAGGTTTTTTATATTTGGCAAAGAAATTGCGAGAATAAACAAAAAAACCACAAGGAGGTCCTCTTCATGAACAAACCAATTAATTTTGCCGTGCCGAATAGCATTGAGATAGGAACCGGAATCGTCGAACAGCTTAATGAAAAGGTACGGAAGCTGGGAGGTAAGAAGGTATTTATAATTACCGACGAAGGTGTGCTAAAGGCAGGTCTTCTGGAAAGGGTAAAAAAACCGCTTGCAGAAGGTGGCATCAAGTTTGGATGTTATACCAAAGTAATACCTGAACCCCCGGTGGAGCAGATACAGGAAATCGTGAATGAGGTAAAGGATGGCGGATACGACCTTCTGGTAGGCTTGGGAGGAGGAAGCTCGCTGGATGTCACCAAGGTTGTATCGGTCATAGTTACCAACGGAGGAGCTATCGGGGATTATATAGGCACTGACATGGTCAAGAAACCGGGTATTGCCAAGATATTGATACCTACCACTTCAGGTACCGGTTCGGAGGCGACAAATATAGCAATACTGACCGATGTCAAGGAAGAATTGAAGAAAGGCGTTGTAAGCCCATACCTGTTCGCCGATATAGCGCTGGTGGACCCAAGCCTTACTTTTACTGTTCCTCCTAAAATAACGGCGAATACAGGGATGGATGCATTGATCCACGCCATTGAAGCCTTCATCGCCAAGAAGTCCAATGCTTTTACCGACTGTATTGCTCTTGAAGCAATTAAACTTATATCCGACAACTTGAGAACAGCAGTTACGGACGGAGAGAATGTTGAAGCACGGTACAACATGTCACTGGGAAGCTTGATGGCAGGTATAGCTTTCGGAAACGCAGGAGTGGGAGCTGTACATGCTCTGGCTTATCCCCTGGGCGGTCAGTTCCACATAGCCCATGGAATGGCTAATACACTGATGCTGCGGTATGTAATGGAATATAACGTTGTAAGCAGGATGGCCAAATTCAAGGAAATTGCCACGGCAATGGGAGAGAACGTTGAAGGGCTGTCGCCAAGGGAAGCCGCCCAGAAAGCAATAGATGCAATGATAGGTTTAGCTGAAGACATTGGAGTACCCACAAAGCTGCGGCAGGTAGATATACCCAAGGAAGCTATTCCAAAACTTGCGGAGGCAGGGATTAAAGTCACCAGGCTGCTGTCCAACAATCCGCGCAAGCTGACATTGGAAGACATAGAGACCATCTATTCGAATGCATGGTAGGCTTTAAGGAATGTCCGCGATAAAAAGGGGGCGGTCTATGATTCTATCAGTATCTTAAACATAAAAAATACAGAAGAAAGGGGTTATGGAAATGAGAAGAGAATATGGTGCAGAACAACCGTTTATACCGCTTGGAATCTTCAAGCTGCGCTTGCCCTTTATCCACTACAGGTGGGAATGGCCTGAAGCTTTACAGGCGCTGCTGATGTGCGCTACCTGTTTGGGTGCAATTCCCGTGCTGACCGAAGTGCTCGGGGTTTCTTTCGAAATAGCTCTTACTATGGTAATTATCAACGGCGCCCTGTATAACCTGCATGTATTGCTCGGGGACCCTGTGGTTCCAGGCTGGATTACACCTGCAATCCCGCTAACCATTGCGTACCTGACACAATATCCCATAGGGCCGGAAAGGACACAGGCGCTGATTGCTCTGCAGCTGCTGGTCGGTATTTTCTTCGTGCTAATGGGCATTACAGGCGCTGCAAAGAAACTGATCAACTGGGTACCGGACTCGATCAAGGCCGGAATACTATTAGGAGCAGGTATGGCCGCAGTAATCGGGGAGGTGAAGCCGGGCGGGAGGTTTGAACAATTTCCGATTACAATTTTGATAGGGGGCCTCCTGGCATTATTCTTCCTTTTTTCCAGGCGTTTTAAGGAGTGGAGGAGGCAAAGCAAGGCAATAGACAGTATTGCAAAATACGGAATGCTTCCTGCACTAGCTATAGCCTTAATAATCGGTCCCATAGTGAAGGAACTTCCAATACCTCAAATCGAATGGGAAGTATTTGTGCCCCGTTTCGGTGAACTGTTCAGGGAAGTAACTCCGTTCGGTATAGGCTTCCCTGCATTGAGATTGTTTGTTGCGGCACTACCAATGCTATTCGCTGCGTATATAATCGCGTTCGGTGACTTTGTAACAAGTAAAGCCCTGATAACTGAAGCGGATGAAGTCAGAAAAGACGAGAAGATTGACTTTAATGAAAACAGATCCAATCTCATCAGCGGCTTCCGTAACATTATCCAGGCGTTCATATCCCCGTATACCCAGTTATGCGGACCGCTGTGGGCCGCAGTAACTGCAGCGGTTTCTGAAAGGTATAAGGATGGCAGGGATTCGATGGATTCCATTTTCAGCGGGATGGGAACCTTCAGGATAATGACCTTTGTCGGTGTCAGCCTGATGCCCATTGTATCGCTTATCCGGCCTGTTCTCCCGGTTGCCCTGTCATTGACCCTGCTGGTACAAGGGTTTGTTTGCACCAGGATTGCCATGGACATAGTCAAAACTAACGAACAAAAGGGTGTTGCAGGAGTCATGGGCGCGGTACTTGCAATAAAAGGAGCTGCCTGGGGTCTTGCAGCCGGAATATTGCTGTATTTGCTGGTTGAGTCGGGTAAGGCTGAAGCAAAGAAAGTAGAGGCTTAAACTTCTCTGGAGGTACAACTCAGACGTTTGCCGTGGCAAAATAGGCATCTTGCTCTGGCAAAATATGGTAAGGAGAGGATGAATATGTACGGATTTTATAATAAACTGTTGAGGGTGAACTTAAGCGGAAAGACCTGGACAACAGAAGAGATACCGGATCAGATATTCAAGAGATATTTCGGGGGAAAGGGCCTGGGCAGCTACCTCCTCAATAAAGAGGTACCCCAGGGAGCAGATCCTTTAGGCGGAGATAATAAGCTAATATTCACCACCGGCCCGGCAACAGGAACAAAAATGATGGGCGTCAGCAGGTACGGGTTATTCACCAAATCCCCGTTAACAGGGATATATTCCGAAAGCTACTCCGGCGGGCACGTCGCTCCCGTTATCAAAAAAACCGGGTATGACGCCATTATCATAGAAGGAGTATCAGAGGACAGGATCTACCTGGAGATATCCGATACAGAAGTTAGGTTTCACAGCGCAGCGCATCTGTGGGGTAAAGAAACCTACCAGACCGAAGACAGCGTACTCGGTGAAGTAGGTGTAGAAAAAGCCCAGGCCGTGGTCATAGGCCCCGCAGGCGAAAACCTGGTCAGGTTCGCCTGCATAGAAAACAACTACTGGAGATCCGCAGGCAGAACCGGCGTAGGCGCCGTAATGGGCTCCAAGAACCTCAAGGCCATCGTATTCCACGGCCAGGCCCAGTGCGATATAGCCAACCCTATACTCATGGAAAACTACGTAAAAGACCTCATGGAAAGGGGTAAAGAAAACCCCGGCGCAAGAGCATACAGGCAGCTTGGAACTCCCATGCTGGTCAAGATAATGAATTCCGTCAACGGTTTTCCCACCCGTTACTGGCAGGAGGGCTTCTTCGACAAATGGGAGAACATCAGCGCAGACTATATGCAAAGAGAAATGGATGTCAAGCCTAAGGCCTGTGACCGCTGCTTCTTCGCCTGCGGCAAACTAACACAGGCAACCAAAGGCCGCCATAAAGGCCTGAAGCTGGAAGGTCCCGAATACGAAACAATTTATGCATTCGGAGGCCTATGCTGCATAGACAGCATGGAAGAAATACTCTACCTCAACGACATCTGTGACAGGCTGGGCATGGATACAATCACAGCCGGAAACCTCGCAGCCTTCACCATAGAAGCAGGCAAAAGGGGAGCAATCCATTACCCCATCGAGTACGGAGATGCGGAGGCAGTAGCCCACCTCCTGCATAAAATATCCCAAAAGAAAGATATAGGAGAAATCCTCGCAGAGGGTATAGTAACAGCCAGCAAAAAATGGGGTTTGGAGGATATGGCCATCCACGTCAAAGGCCTCGAACCTGCCGGGTACGATCCCCGCATACTAAAAGGAATGGGTCTGGCGTATGCAACCTCCGACAGGGGTGCATGCCATCTGCGAACCACCTTTTACAAGCCCGAACTAAGCGGAATAATAGACCCCGATACCATCCAAGGCAAAGCCGAGTTGCTGGTGGAATATGAAGACCGGCTGACCCTGTACGATGCACTGATACTGTGCAGGTTCTTCAGGGACATGGTATTATGGGAGGACCTGTCAACCATAGTAGAGGCAACCATGGGGTTGAAGATGTCCAAAGAAGAGTTGAGAAAAATAGCATCCAACATAACCAATGAAACCAGGAAATTCAACATAAGGGAAGGGGTAACGGCAAAGGAAGACAGCCTCCCGCCCAGGTTCTTCCAAGAGCCGATCGGTCCTGAGCAAAAGGTTATCACTCCCGAGCAGCTAAGAAAGATGCTCAGCGATTACTATCGATGCAGGGGTTGGAATGAAGAGGGGATACCGCTGTCCGGTGGGGTTTAGCCGGCTGTGAAGCAAAAGAAAAGAATAGTAACAGATAGAAGCTGTGCTGGTATAATTATTCATTGAATATTGGGCTTGACTGGTATATAATTAAAAATAGTGAAAAACTACTTTTTCATTTGCCATATGCCTATGGTGGCAAAACGAACTTTTGCTGCAGAGTGGGTATAGCACGGCGGTTTACTATAGATAAGCAGCTGTGCTTTTTTATTTCCATTATTTTCAAAAGCAACATCATTGTTAGGGGGAACTTTAATGGACAATCGAATCAGAAACAAAGGCCTTGCGGGTAAAGTATGTTCAGCTGAGGAAGCTGCAAATCTAATAAAGGATGGTATGACAGTCGGCACAAGCGGTTTCACTCCATCCGGCTATCCGAAGGCTGTTCCATTGGCCTTAGCAGATAGGGTTAACCGGGGGGAAAAAGTACAAATTACCCTTTTAACCGGTGCTTCGGTCGGGGACGAACTGGATGGTGCACTGGCGAAGGCAGGTGTTATCAAGAAAAGGCTGCCGTACCAGACTGAGAAGCACATCAGGGATTGCATAAACAGAGGTGAATGCCAGTACATAGATATGCACCTCAGCCATACTCCACAGTATGTGAGATATGGCTTTCTGGGCAAGATTGATTATGCCATTGTGGAGGCAGTTGCAATAACAGAGGACGGGCATATAATACCCTCTACATCTGTGGGCAATTCACCCGTATTTGTGGAGATGGCCGAGAGGGTGATCGTTGAGATTAACACATCCCAACCGCTGGACCTCGAAGGAATACACGATATATATACTCCTAAAAATCCTCCGAACAGGGAGCCCATTCCGATAAGCAGGCCGGATGACCGGATAGGCACTCCTTACATACCCTGCGGTCCTGAAAAGATAGCTGCTATCGTCATTACGGATATAAGGGATAATGTAAGGCCGCTGGGACCTATCGACGATGTTTCAAGGAAAATATCCGGACACCTGATAGCGTTCTTTGAAGACGAGGTAAAGGTCGGGCGGCTGCCAAGGAACCTCCTTCCCCTGCAGTCCGGCGTTGGAAGCGTAGCGAACGCCGTTTTGGGCGGCCTGGTGGAATCCAGATTCGAGAATCTATACTGCTATACCGAAGTGATACAGGATTCGATGTTTGATCTTATAGATGCGGGAAAAGTCCTAATGGCTTCGAGCACGTCCATTACACCTTCAGAGGAGGGGCTTGTGAGGCTTTATGACAATATTGAACATTACAGGAAAAAAATAATCCTAAGGCCGCAGGAGATAAGCAACAATCCTGAAGTAGCCAGGAGACTGGGAGTTATCTCCATGAATACGGCGATGGAAGTGGATATATACGGGAATGTTAATTCGACCCATGTAATGGGAACAAGGATGATGAACGGCATCGGAGGGTCCGGAGACTTTACGCGAAATGCTCTGTTGTCGGTTTTCACAACCGCATCCACGGCAAAGGGAGGAGATATTTCCTGCATTGTACCCATGGTGTCGCACCATGACCATACCGAACACGACGTTATGGTTGTGGTAACCGAGCAGGGCTTAGCGGACTTAAGGGGAGCAAGTCCGGTTGAAAGGGCAAGGAAGATAATACAAAACTGCGCTCACCCCCAGTACAGGGATATGCTGACGGACTACCTTGAAAGGGCGCTGCATGCGCAGGGGAAACATACGCCCCATATACTCAATGAAGCCCTTTCATGGCACCAGCGTTTTATCGAAACCGGGACCATGAAAATAAAATGATTTGTGATCATCCCTTTGATAGTATATTCGCCTATGGCTTGCCAACCTGCCTGCATATAAAAAATGACACGGCATAAAAGGAATCCCCAGGCGGGTTATAGAATATATTATTCTAGCCAGTGGGAATTGCTAAATAGGGGTGATCAAATGAAAGCCAAGCAAATATTCGTTACGGGTTATGCCAAACTACCCCAGGGAATTACTGCCGCCGAATTGTATTCAGTAATCGCAGTAGGACTTGTGGTTGATATGGGGAGTGGAGAGATTATTGAGGCGGACTGCTCGCTTGTCACCGAGACCGGCAGGAGATTTGTTAAGCAAATTATAGAAGGCAAAAACATGAAAGACATAGAGCTTATAACTGAAGAGATCAAAGGCAGGTATTTCGGCAATGCCAAAAAGGCGATTATTTCGGCTCTTAAAATGTGCGCTGAAAAATATCAAGCTGCTATGGCAGAAGACTTCAATGTGGACTCCTAAAGCATATGTATGTGGTCCTAGTAGGCAGTGCTGTACTGCATTAAGCTGAAATAGCGGCAAACGTATTGAGAATACAGTATGTATTGCCGTGTTTTGTTTTTGATGAAGTTACAACCATGTATACAATAGCACAGGTTCTCAAGTATACATTTGTCGGTTTATGAAGTTTAACTTGCAGATTATAAGGCAAGTATAATAAAATTAAATAAAAATGAAGTGTTTATTGCATTTGATTTAATTATATTAAAATTCCAAAAAGAAGGTGGAGAGATAATGCCGGATAATGAAACTGCAAACAGAACAAAGCAGGAGAAAAAGGAATGGGAAGAGACCAGGATAGCCAAACTTCTGGCAAAAAAGCCTGAGCGCAAGGATACCTTTGTAACGGGCTCCAATGCAGAAGTAAATCGGCTGTATACAATTGCAGATATTGAAAACCTTGATTATCTGGAAGACCTGGGCTTCCCAGGTGAATATCCCTTTACACGTGGGGTACAGCCTACAATGTACAGGGGCAAGCTCTGGACAATGAGGCAGTACGCCGGGTTCGCAACTGCGGAGGAGTCCAACAAAAGGTACAAGTACCTTCTGGAGCAGGGACAGACCGGGCTAAGCGTAGCTTTCGACCTGCCTACGCAGATAGGGTATGATTCGGATCATCCCCTGTCCGAAGGGGAAGTGGGTAAGGTTGGGGTAGCGATTGACTCTCTGAAAGATATGGAGATTCTCTTTGATGGTATACCTTTAGATAAGGTTAGTACTTCGATGACCATAAACGCCCCTGCGGCAGTGCTGCTTGCAATGTACATCGCTGTTGCTGAAAAGCAGGGGGTTAGCGCTGACAAGCTGAACGGCACCATTCAGAACGATATACTTAAGGAGTATATAGCGAGGGGGACGTACATATTTCCGACGGAACCGTCGATGAGGCTAATTACCAATATATTTGAATACTGCTCAAAGGAAGTACCTAAATGGAATACCATCAGCATAAGCGGTTATCATATCAGGGAAGCGGGTTCAACCGCATCCCAGGAGGTCGCTTTTACCCTTGCTGACGGTATTGCTTATGTTGAAGCGGCAGTAAAGGCAGGTTTGGAGATAGATGATTTTGCGCCAAGGCTGTCATTCTTCTTTAACGCCCATAATGACCTCTTGGAGGAGGTTGCTAAGTTTCGGGCAGCCAGGAGGCTGTGGGCTAAAATAATGAAGGAGAGGTTCGGCGCAAAGGATCCCAGGTCTATGATGATGAGATTCCATACCCAGACGGGGGGGTCTACGCTTACTGCTCAGCAGCCTGACAACAATATAGTAAGGGTTGCCATACAGACCCTTGCTGCGGTTCTTGGCGGTACCCAGTCCCTGCATACAAACTCCAGGGATGAAGCCCTTGCACTGCCCACCGAGGAATCTGTCAGGATAGCATTGAGGACCCAGCAGATAGTAGCGTATGAGAGCGGAGTTGCCGAAACCATAGACCCGCTTGCAGGGTCATATTATATTGAAGCGATGACCGACAGGATTGAGAAGGAAGCTATGGACTATATCAAAAAAATTGATGAACTTGGTGGAGCGCCGAGGGCGATCGATAAGGGATACGTACAGAAAGAAATCCAGGACAGCGCTTATAAATACCAGATGGAAATTGAGGCCGGCAAACGAATAGTGGTTGGTCTTAACAAATTCCAGATCAAAGAAGAGCCTCCGAAGGGCCTTTTGAAGGTTGACCCGAGCGTAGGGGAACTGCAGAAGAAGAAACTCCTGGAACTCAGGTCCGGAAGGGACAATGCAGATACCTTTGATAAGCTGCAAAGCTTGAAAAAGGCTGCACAGGGCGACAGCAACCTTATGCCGTATATACTTGATGCAGTAAGAGCCTATGCTACTTTAGGCGAGATTTGCGGAGTGCTCAGGGAAGTATTCGGTGAGTATAACCAATCGGTAATTCTTTAGAAAAAGGAAAAGGGAGGGTGCACGTATATGGATAGACCAATCAGGGTACTGGTTGCAAAGCCGGGGCTGGATGGGCATGATAGAGGAGCAAAGGTAATCGCGAGGGCTCTCAGGGATGCCGGGATGGAAGTAATTTACACCGGATTGCGGCAGACACCCGAGCAAATCGTTGAAGCAGCTATACAGGAAGATGTGGACGTGGTGGCAATGAGCATTTTGTCAGGGGCCCATAATCACCTGTTTCCCAAGGTAGTAAGCCTTCTCCGGGAAAAAGGAGCTGACGATATCCTGGTAGTAGGGGGAGGGGTTATTCCTGACGATGATATACCGGGCCTGAAGGAGGCTGGAATAGCAGAGATATTCACACCGGGGACCCCTACCAGCAAAGCTATTGAATTTATTAAGGCAAATATTAAGAGGTTGGCTTAGGGAAGCTGCAGCAATCAATCATTAGGTGGTGCGATAATGGATTTACAGGATAGGCTTACTTCAGGGGACAGCAGGGCCCTGGCCCGTTTCTTGACCCTTGCTGAGAATAACGATCCTGAAGCGGCCAGAATAATAAAAGAACTGTACAGCAGGACGGGAAATGCCTATGTAATTGGTGTAACCGGGCCGCCGGGGGCAGGAAAGAGCACCCTTACAGACAAGCTTACAAAGAAACTCAGACAGAAGGGTAAAACCGTAGGGATAATTGCGGTGGATCCTACCAGCCCTTTTACGGGCGGCGCCCTGCTGGGAGACAGGATCAGAATGCAGGACCTATTTACCGACCCGGGAGTCTTTATACGCAGCATGGGAACCAGGGGGCACCTTGGAGGGTTGTCCAGGGCAACCCAGTCGGCGGTTAAGGCTATGGATATTTTCGGCAAGGACTTTATATTCATAGAAACGGTTGGTGTAGGCCAATCGGAGGTGGATATCGTAAAAACCGCCGATACGGTCGTTATGGTCATGGTTCCGGGCCTGGGCGATGATATACAGGCAATCAAGGCCGGAATAATGGAAATAGGAGATGTTTTTGCTATAAATAAATCGGACAGGGATGGAGCGGACAAGACAAAGATTGAGCTGGAAATGATGTTGGACTTCAGCGAGAAAAAGGATTGGCGTCCCCCGATTCACAATGTAGTGGCTACAACAGATGCCGGAGTTGAAGAACTGCTGGAGTGCATATTCAAGCACAGGGACTACCTTATGGATTCCGGTGAATTTAAGAAGAGGAGATACAGGAATACGAGGGAAGAGTTGATAAATCTCGTCAAGGAAAGGGTCCTGGAACTTATTTTGAAGGATACGGGAAGGGAATACAATATTGATGATCTGGTATCCAGGGTACTGTCAAAGCAGATAGATATATATTCTGCGGCTGAGGAAGTGTTAGGAAAAATAAGCGGTTGAAGGAGGGATCAAGATGATAAAAAAAGTCGACCACGTAGGCGTTGCGGTTAATAACCTTGAAGAGGCATTAAAGTTTTACACCGAGATGCTTGGACTTACCCTTGAAGGCGTTGAAGTTGTTGAAGACCAGAAGGTTAAAGTCGCGTTTTTGCCGGTAGGAGATACAGAGATTGAACTGCTTGAGTCGACCGACCCTGAAGGACCCATTGCAAAATACATAGAGAAGAAGGGAGAGGGTATACAGCATATAGCATTTAGGGTTGATGACATAGAGAAGGCTTTGGAGGAGATGAAGAGAAAGGGAGTCAGGCTGATAGACGAAAAACCCAGATATGGGGCTGGTGGAGCGAAGATAGCTTTCTTACATCCAAAGAGCACTTATGGCGTACTTGTTGAATTAAGCGAAAGGAAGTAAATCTTAATAATCATGGAGGTATTGCAATGATAGGGAACAAGATAGAAGACCTTCAAAAGCGCAAACAAAAGATAACGGAAGGCGGGGGGCAGAAGAGGATAGAAAAGCAGCACCAGAGCGGGAAGCTGACAGCCAGGGAGAGGATAAACCTCCTTATGGACGAGGACAGCTTTGTCGAGATGGATGCCTTCGTCCAGCACAGATGCAGCCAGTTTGGCATGGAAGAGACCGAAGCGCCTGCCGAGGGAGTAATCACCGGGTACGGCACCGTAAACGGCAGGCTGGTATATGTCTTTGCCCAGGACTTCACCGTACTGGGTGGCTCGCTGGGTGAGATGCACGCCAAGAAGATATGCAAGGTGCTGGATATGGCAGTAAAGGTAGGGGCGCCCGTAGTGGGCATAAACGATTCAGGGGGCGCCCGTATCCAGGAGGGAGTTGATGCACTGTCCGGCTACGGCAGCATTTTCTACCGCAACACAATAGCATCCGGGGTAATACCCCAGATATCCGTAATAATGGGTCCCTGTGCAGGAGGAGCCGTATACTCGCCTGCCCTTACCGACTTTGTATTCATGGTAGACAAAACCAGCCAGATGTTCATAACCGGACCTCAGGTAATCAAAGCAGTAACCGGTGAAGACGTATCCTCCGAACAGCTCGGAGGAGCAATGACCCACAACAGCATAAGCGGTGTGGCGCATTTCATGAGCCCAAGCGAGCAACAGTGCATAGAAGACATCAAAGTACTGCTTGGTTACTTGCCCTCAAACAACATGGAAAGTCCTCCAGTATACGAAGGGACCGATGACATAAACCGAATAGAAGAAGCGCTGAACGATATAGTACCTGACAACCCCAACAAACCTTACGACATGAAAGAAGTAATAAGGCTTATCGTAGACAACGGCGAATTCTTCGAAGTCCAGGCATACTACGCCCAGAACATCATAACCGGCTTTGCAAGGATGAACGGCAGGTCCATAGGCATCATAGCAAACCAGCCGAAAGTACTGGCCGGATGTCTGGATATAAACGCATCCGACAAGGCCGGCAGGTTCATAAGGACCTGTGACGCATTCAACATACCCGTACTCAACATAGTAGACGTACCGGGATTTTTGCCGGGCACCAACCAGGAATACGGCGGTATCATCCGTCATGGTGCAAAAATGCTGTACGCATATTCAGAGGCAACCGTACCGAAGGTAACCCTCGTCACAAGGAAGGCCTATGGAGGCGCATACCTGGCAATGTGCAGCAAAGACCTGGGTGCAGACGTAGTCCTTGCATGGCCCAGCGCCGAGATAGCCGTAATGGGTCCGGAGGGCGCAGCCAACATAATATTCCGGAAAGACATAGAAACCTCAGACGATCCAATAGTCACAAGGCAGCAAAAGATAGAAGACTACAAAGACCGGTTTGCCAACCCGTACGTAGCGGCATCCCGCGGGTTTGTAGATGATGTAATAATACCTTCCACCAGCAGGCAGAGAATAATAAGCGCTCTGGACATGCTGTGGGGCAAGAGAGAAACAAGACCTTCCAAGAAACATGGAAACCTACCCGTATAAAAGAGGTGATAATCTTGTTCGGTGAAACGATAGACATGTTTGAAAGCTTGCAGGTAACCCTGCTCGGCATGCTCGTAGTATTTTTGGTGCTGATGCTCTTGATGACCATCATCATGATTATGGAAAAGATAATGTATGGCGCTGCATCCAGGGCAAAACCCCCTGTGTCAAAGATTGAAGCCGGTAAAGCACCTGAGCCGGAGAAAGCCGGTGAGGCGGAAGACCAGGGTGATGAACTGGAACTTGTAGCAGTAATAGCTGCCGCTGTAGCCGCCGGTATGGGAGTACAGCCCGATAAACTCGTAATACGCAACATCGTACGTCAGCCCGAAACCGCCCCTGCATGGAACATAACCGGCAGGATGGACCAGATGGCGAAGAGGCTTAACGGTTAACAAACTACACTAATTGAGTATAAGGAGGAAACTTGAGTATATGAAAAAATTTAACATAACAGTCAACGGCAACACCTATCAGGTAGAAGTAGAAGAGATTAAGGATGGCGCTCCTACGCCGTCACCCGCTCCAAGGCCGGCAGCTCCCGCCGCACCCAAAGCCGCACCCGCTGCCCCCGCTCCGGCACCCAAACCAGCTGCTCCGGCTGCTGCAGGCGCTAACACAGTAACCGCGCCCATGCCCGGAACCATCCTCGATATCAAAGTAAAACCGGGAGACAGCGTAAAGAACGGCCAGGTATTAATGATACTCGAAGCCATGAAAATGGAGAACGAAATAATGGCACCCGCGGACGGCACAGTAGCATCCGTAAACTTCAATGTAGGCGCATCGGTCAACTCAGGAGACGTATTAGTAACCCTTAATTAATTGGGGACATTCCGCGGCAAGGAATACCCGCGGAGCAGCGGTGTGTCCCCTGACGCTAAACTTTCTACAAGAAAGGAGATTCTCCTATGATAGATATTCTGAAAAGCTTTATACAGGCTACCGGCTTTGTAGGTATGGATATACCCCACCTCATCATGCTATTCATATCCTGTATACTGTTGTATCTTGCCATAGTAAAAAAATACGAACCCCTGCTTCTTGTACCGATCGCCTTTGGCATGCTTCTTTCAAACCTTCCCCTGGCCAATCTTATGGCTGACCAGGTGACACGTCAGCCCATAGAACTCGTACAGGAAGCCGGAAAGCAGATAATGGTCATAACCGAACATTCCGAAATACAGCCCGGCGGCCTCCTGCAGTACTTTTACCAGGGCAACAGGCTCGGCATATTTCCGCCCATAATATTCATGGGAATAGGAGCTATGACCGACTTTGGTCCCCTCATAGCCAATCCCAAGAGCCTGCTGCTCGGAGCAGCCGCCCAGTTGGGAATATTCACCACCTTCATCGGCGCCGTACTATTAGGCTTCACCGGGCCCGAGGCTTCATCCATAGGCATAATTGGCGGAGCAGACGGTCCTACGGCCATATACCTAACGTCCAAGCTGGCGCCGCATCTTTTAGGCCCTGTAGCAGTAGCCGCATATTCCTACATGGCATTAGTGCCCATAATACAGCCTCCCATTATGAAGGCGTTAACCACCAAGAAAGAAAGAATGGTAAAGATGGAACAGCTGCGGCATGTATCCAAGACCGAAAAAGTACTATTCCCCATAGTAGTAACAATAGCCGTATCCTTAGTCCTTCCATCAGCAGCCGCCCTTGTCGGGATGCTTATGCTGGGCAACCTGTTCAAAGAATCCGGTGTAGTAGAGCGGCTCTCCAAGACAGCAGCCAACGAACTCATAAACATAATAACCATATTCCTGGGGGTCAGCGTAGGCGCAAGCGCAACAGCCGAGAAATTCCTGCAGATACAGACAATACAGATAATAGTGTTAGGTGTACTGGCCTTCGGTATGGGTACAGCAGGAGGCGTGATACTGGGCAAGATAATGTACAAACTATCAGGCGGCAAAGTAAATCCCCTGATAGGCTCAGCGGGGGTATCGGCCGTACCCATGGCAGCCAGGGTATCCCAGGTAGTAGGCCAGAAGGAGAACCCGGGCAACTTCCTTTTGATGCATGCCATGGGCCCAAACGTTGCAGGGGTAATAGGCTCTGCTGTTGCAGCAGGGGTGCTGCTTTCGATTTTCGGTTGATAGCACGAACGGGTGATGGTGGTACATCGCCCGTTTTTAATATTCAGGCCTACTTTCAGATAATCTAGCGCAGAATAGAGCTATAAACTGCTCTTATGCTGCTTTTTTATATTTACAATTTAACATCTTCTTTAGATTCATGCACGCAAAGATTAGCATGGTTTCGTCTTTTACCCGACCTTTGCCACGGGAAAAGACTTGATTAATCATATTATTTTCAGTATATTATAGATAAAGTGGTGTTGCAGGTTGGCAATAAAGCATTGAATTTCGTTGTTATATAGCATCATTGTATACAGAAGGAGAATAGTTGTCATGCCTGAGATTAAAACTACCTGTCAAGATGTGGATTATATGGCGGTTCTAGAAAACCTGAATACAGGCATCTGTATTTTGGATGCGGATGGACAGATAGTATATATCAATGAAGCATATTCCGAGATTACTGGCATACCACATTCTCAGTTGCTTGGACGCTCAATCTATCAACTGGCTAAAGATGGCATTTTCAATTTTTACGATCCCAGTTTTATTAAAAGTCAAATTGGCACACCGAATTTCTACGGCCGCACATTTTATGAGATGATGCTGGAACAGCTTTCTCAGGAAAAGGTTCCGGATGGGAGGGCGCAACTGAAGCTGCATTCAAAAATAAGCCGTTCTGGCTATGTCCGGCAGGAAGACGGCCAGGTTTCATATTTTTATATTGTCGCTTATCCCATTTGGGAGAACGGAAAGATCAAGCATATTATTATTAATATGTACAACCCTCCATTGATGCGCCGTTTTTACCAAAGCTTTACTGATGAAGGGAGATATGGCGCCAGCATCGTTATCAATGATAATAAGACCATCGGAGCCAATACCCTTTACACCAGCACTACTAAAGAAATGGCGGAAGTCTATAAGGTAGTCAAAAATGCTGCTAAAACAGATGCCACTATATTAATATGTGGGGAATCAGGAGTAGGAAAAGAGGTTATTGCAGACGATATCTATCACAATAGCAGGCGTGTAGGCAAACCCTATATAAAGGTGAATTGCGCCTCCATACCGGCGAATCTGCTGGAGTCGGAGCTGTTTGGGTATAAAGGCGGGGCTTTTACAGGCGCCAATCCCAAAGGTAAGGCGGGTCTATTTGAGTTGGCCAATGGCGGTACCATATTACTGGATGAAATTGGTGATATCAGCTATGAAACACAAACAAAATTATTGCGGGTACTGCAAAACAAAGAGGTGTTGCGCATTGGCGACACCAAGACCATACAGCTGGATGTACGGGTGATTGCTGCTACCAACGCACCGTTACAGGAGCGAATCTCTCAAGGCACTTTCAGGGAAGACCTATACTATCGCCTTAATGTGGTGCCGATCCATGTGCCGCCGCTAAGAAAAAGAAAAGGCGATATACCCAAATTGGCTGCTATCTTTTTTGATAAGTTCTGTGAGAAACATAAACGAGAGATGCATATGTCCGCCAGTTTTCTGCACGCACTGCTTAGCTACGATTGGCCGGGCAATATACGGGAATTGGAGAATGCCATTGAGTACATGGTTATTTGTTCCGAGAACCCATTTTTATCTGGCAGTGATTTATATACCTTTTTGGGTATAAATCAAGCGGATCTGGATGTGGAACAGATGAGCGATAACGAAGGGTTGCAGGCTGCCATGAACGCTTACGAAAAATTTTTGATTGAGTCAGCGATCAAAAACACGAGCAGCATTCGCAAAGCGGCTGCCATGCTTAAGGTTAATCCATCCACAATATCCCGAAAAGTAAAGCAATATGGTATTACGGTAGAAAATAAATAAGCGCAACGCCTCACACTGACAATTCTATGCTTAATCGAGTGAATGTATAAAACAGCGGCAAAGGTTTTCCCTTGCCGCTGTTTGAGCTCTCTTCTTTATCAGAATGATGGGATTATCCCTTATACCAATCCGGTTTCTTTTCCGGCAGCCGATAAATACCTTCATTAATGAATTGTTTGACGCCTGCAAGAGAGTCACGCTCACTGCGTTGTTCTGGAGAATGCTCCGCAAACATGTTCGGTGCGTAAATTTCCTTATCATATATTTGGCGGTAGATGTCAGTACGCAACTGGGTGGGGAAGTTTCTGGAGGGATCCATTCGGCGTCTGCGCAGTTCTTCCAAGTTGACGGTTGCGGTGATAATGGCCTCGCCGGCATAATCTGCCTGCGCGATTACAATACCGTTGTAGTCTACAATCATCGATTGACCCGGTGCGAAAGTCTTTTGTCGTTTGGCATGGATTTCACCCCAGGAAGCGCCAATTACATAACATACGTTTTCCCAAGCACGCATGCGGTTCATGCACTGCCAGATATCAGCAGGTTTGCTCATGTTAGGGACGGTGAGGAGTGGGTGCAGTATGATTTCCGCACCTTGAATGCCCAGCGCTCTGGCGGTCTCGGGGAAGTGTCCGTCCATGCAAGTTATGGTACCTATCTTGCCGATTTCCGTATCCGCTACCGGGAACCATGTGGAGAGCTTGTCGCCGCCCATGGCCTCTGCATATTTGTCTTTCACATCATGTGGGCTGATTGCTAACTCATAATGGATAGCAACGGTCATCTTACGATATTTGTGAATGATTTTACCGTTGGGATCGATTATGAAATGGGTATTCCAGAAATAGCCGTCCTTGATCCACTCGTCACGTTCCAACGCACAACCGGCGAAGTATATACCGTACTCTTTGCATTTTTGGGCGATCTGGTCAATTTCCGGTCCCGGGATCTCAATTAGTACATTATCGATATAGTGCCTATATGGCCACGATCCTTCGTGACCCTGGATTACAAATTCGGGCGTGGAGATCAATTTAACAGGAGCCCAACTTCCCTCATAGTGTTCGCGGGCAGCAACCTGGGTTTGCGGCACACAGTCAATCAATTCCAAAAGGCGCTTAAGGTTCTTTTGTATATCCGAACGTTCTTGGACACAGATAATCTCATTTTGAATAGCAGCAACGGTGAAAATATCATGTTTTATCATTATTGTAGTACTCCTTTCAACATTATATTTTGGTTCACAATTATTGCCCCCTTGATATATATTTTACTTAGGCTCAAGGTCTATTGTATTGGTGATGTAAGGTTACTGGAAATTTAACATTGTAGAACTAATATGCAAACTACTAATAACTAAATAACAAAATGTGACTTATGGCAAATATGGTTTAACATCCCTCCTTATGATTACACATGTTTTTTGCATGTGTACAGTATTTTGCGGAATGCGGGAATTGGGGAAAAGATGCTAATGCTTACCGAATAATTAAAAGCATCTTGTTTATTTACTTAGCAATTTTTATGCCATGTATTGATATAAAAACATCCTAACAATGTAAAATTATGTAGTTAATAAAGCTAAAATAACTGTTCTTGAAATTCTGGCGCAATTCTTGCTTATAATAATCGTGGGAATTGGGGAGCAACAACACAATAAGTTAAGTGTGTCTCAAAAGCGACTAAATTGAATGAAGAAGGGAGATTAAGTATGAGTGATAATGTTATAGCATTGTTAGTTATTGTTATCTTCTGCATAGCTTTGGTCATTGCGTCCTTCTATGCCAGAAGATATCAGGAAAAGAAATCGAATGAGGGTGGCGCCAGCGGGTATTTGCTGGCTGGCCGTAGCTTCGGTACTTTGTTGGTATCGGTGACGACTATCGGATTTGCAATCGGTGCGAATACCACGACGGGTATTGCGCAACGGTCGTATAATCTTGGCTTTTCCGGCGGTTGGTATGGATACGCATTTGTGTTAGGCCTGGCTTTTACCGGTACTGTGTTTGCAAAAAAATTCCGTTCATCCGGTATAATGACCATTTCTCAAATTTACGGTGATTATTATGGTGAGGGAACACGGATCATTGCTTCGGTCGGCCAGTTGTTTATGAATTTCACACTGATGGTTGCGCAATTTGTTGGCGGTGGTTCTATTCTCAGCACGCTGTTACCTGAGTACTTTAGTTTTACCAGTGGTATCTTTGTTTCGATGATTATCTTTACTATCATTTGCCTAGCAGGCGGTATGATGAGCGCAGGTATTACCAATCTGATCAATATCGGTATTATCTATGTTTCTGTAATTGCTTGCGCCGTAATGTCTGTCAGTCATATTGGCGGCTGGTCTGTTTTAACCGATACACTGCCGGCGCACTACTTCAGCCCCATAGGTAATTACGGCATAGGTGGTATTATTGCCTACCTATTACTATTTGTTGTAAATATTCCGACATCCCAGTCGGCCATTCAAATGATTTTATCCGCCAAGGATACCAAAACCGCCCGCAACGGTTATTTGATCGGCGGCGCGCTACTTTTGCCGATTGCCATCTGCACCGCTATTATCGGTATGGTCGCTGCGGTTATGTTCCCAGGTCTGGAGGAAACAGCTACCGCGCTGCCCAAAGTGGCTACATCGTTCTCCGGCCTGATAACTGGTTTGGTATTGGCGGGCATGTGGGCAGCGATCATTTCAACCGCCTCTACGATGATCGTTTCCAACTCTACATTGATTTTAAATGACATCCTGAAACCAGTATTCAAAATGAATATGAGTCCTAAAAAAGAGGTCTTTGCTTCAAGAATCACCATCGTAATCTGTTCTTTACTGGTATTCTATTTTGCCATGTATCAGCGCACGATTTTGACCATTGTAACGGTTGGTTTGGCACTTAGCGTCGGTTATTTCTTCGTGCTTATCATCTCATGGTATTTCCCCAAGCTGGCTAGAAAGAGTACTGGCGCGGCGTTAATCGGCTGTAGTTGCGTAACATCTACGGTTTGGTTTCTGGTGCCTTGGTTCTCGACTGTTTTACCGCATGTGCTTTACCTGCACTTGATTACCTGTTCTATCGTATTTCTTTTAACTTTGCTTGATAAAAGAGCACCATTTTTCCTCACGCCAGGATATGAAGAAAAATTCGGCAAGAAGTTCGAGGTACCTAACTAATAGAATGTGTTGCGCTATTGCAACAGCTATTTGTAATTAGTTGCAATAGCGCAACAATTTTAATATAGTTCTTTATAAATTTGATACACACGGAATATGGTGGCATGTTACAATGAACTATCAGGAAAGAATTCGTTGTCTTGTCAAACACTGTTAGATAATGTGATGACGGTAGATGCTGCCGTTGCCTTGATTCATAATGTATTAATAATCTAAATGAACAAGCGGAGTGTATATTTGTTTTCAACATAAGGAGGGTGGGGTTATGGGCAAAAGGTTACAGATAGATTTTGTGGAGATCAAAAGTGTGGCATTTGCGGAAAAGAGTTATCTGGAAAATGGAGCACTGTATATCGATAAACAAGAGCTGCTGGATAAGATGCAAAGCGACATGTTTTCTTCCCTGCAAATTGAGCTGGTGGCCCCTGGCGAGGATGTACGCCTCCTGGGAGTGCATGATATCACCCAGCCGCGAGTCAAGGCGGATGAGCCGGAGGCTTCTTTCCCCGGCATCTGGGGGAATGTCAAGCCGGCGGGCGAGGGGCGCACCGTGGCTCTGCGCGGGGTGGTGGTGACGGAGCTTTACCCCTTGAAGGCCAATTTGAAGTATATTCTGGATATGTCCGGGCCGGCGGCGGAGGTCAGCCACTTTTCCCGTCATTATCATGTGGTGATCAACGCCAGTCCCGTGGCGGGGATTGACGATGTGGCCTACTGTAAGGCACTCAAACAAGCTGCGCTGACCGCCTGTGTCTGTTTGGCCCGGTTGGCAATTGAAACCGTGCCCAGCGAAAGCAAGATTTACGAGCTGACGCCAGTCCCTCCTGCGGCGGATGGCAGCCGTTTGCCGCGGGTGGCTTATATCACTAACCACCTGGCCGCTTTTGATACCATGCAATTCTTCTATTACGGAATCAGCGGCCAAGGCATACTGCCCCTTTTGGTGCATCCCAATGATTTGCTGGACGGTGCTTTCATCTACCGCTACTTTTATTTCACTTATTATATTCAGAATGATACTGTGATCTATGAGTTATACAGCCGCCATGGGCTGGATTTGGATTTTGCCGGTGTGGTGCTCAATAATGGCCAGACCGTGACCAAAAATAAGGATGTCTGTACCATGGTGGCCGTGGACCTGGCCAAAAACCACCTCCAAGCAGATATTGTTATCACCAATAAATGCGGCATGCACCATCTGCAATTGGAGCAGGCCATGATCTGTGAAAAATGCGCGGAGTTGGGGATTGCGGCTGTGGCTATCATGCCCACGGTCTCCAGCGAAAAGCCCGGCGATCTTTTGGCCGTGGTCAATCCCCATCTGGATGCCGTGGTCCACAGCGCTTATGTGGAAACCATTACCTTTCCCAGGGTGGCTCGTCTGATCGGGGATTCAGAAATTCCTTCCTTGCTGGGGGTGGATCTCCAGGGGCCTTTCACCAAGTCCACCAATCTGCTGTTGGCCGGAAATTTGAGCGAGTTGGGGGATTTTTATCCAACCACGGATACGGAATTAATACGGAAGGAGGGCTGAACCGTGGTAGAGAAGAAGCTGCGGGTGGTGCATTATATTAATCAGTTCTATGCCCAGATCGGCGGCGAAGAGGCGGCAGATGTGGGGATCAGCGTGCGGGAAGAAGCGGTTGGCCCAGGTCAGTTGCTCAATCAACTCTTGGGGGAGCGAGGTGAGGTGGTGCGCACGGTTATCTGCGGCGATAATCATATTGCGGAGAACCTGGAAATCGTGGTGCCGCAGGTGGTGGTACTGGTTAATGAAGCGGAGCCGGACCTTTTCATCGCAGGGCCGGGTTTCAATGCCGGGCGTTACGGGCTAGCTTGTGGCGCGGTGACCGCGGCTGTTTATAAGCAGCTCAAAATTCCCAGCGTGACCGGTCTTTACGCGGAAAATCCCGGTGTGGACCTTTATAGCGGCTTGGCTTATATCATAGGCATCCATAACAGCGCCCGCCGCATGGGGGAGGATATCAGTAAAATCGTCAGATTTGCGCTCAAGTTGGTTGACAGCGAACCCATCGGTTACGGCAGCGAGGAGGGTTATTTGGGCACTGGGCCGGTGAGGTCCGTGGATTACAGCGTGTCCGGGGCCAAGCGGGCGGTCAATATGGCACTGGATAAATTTTATGGCCGCCCCTTCAATACGGAGGTGCCCATGCCCCAACATGAACTGATACCGCCTTCCCAATTGACAAAACCGCTTAAGAAAGCAAAAGTTGCTCTTGTGAGTGACGGCGGCCTGGTTCCCAAAGGCAACCCAGACCAAATGGTGCCCGTTAATTCCCAAAAATTCGGTGTTTATTCCATCACGGGCAAGGACAGTCTGGCCGCAGAGGATTATGAGGTGCGGCATCAGGGCTATAACAATGCCTTTGTGCTGGAAAACCCCAACCGCCTGGTGCCTGTGGACGTGCTGCGGAGGCTGGAAAAGGAAGGGCTGATCGGCAAGCTGGCGGACCGCTTCTACACCACCGCCGGGGTGATGACCTCCATGGAAAACTGCAAGAAATTTGGCCAGGAGATTGCCGCTCTGCTGCGTGAAGATCAGGTGGATGCCGTTATACTAACCTCTACCTGAGGCACCAGCACCCGCTGCGGCGCAGTGATGACCAAAGAAATTGAACGCTCCGGCATTCCCATTGTGCAGGTCTGCAATTTGACTAATGTGGCGTCCGGCATCGGTTCAAACCGCATTTTGCCTGGCAACAGTGTGCTGCATCCGCTAGGCGACCCCACTTTGCCGCCGGATATCGAGTACAATTACCGCCGGGATCTGGTGCTTGAGGCGCTCCGAATGATGGAACAGTGAAACCCCGGTTTTGAGCATAGAAAAGGATCACCCAAAAGGGTGTCTCAGCTTGTAGGCAAAAGCCGCCCAATCTCAAGATTTGGCGGTTTTTTCGCGTAAAAAACCACATGCTATGCATGTAGAGCAATAGATAGCTTGTAGCATTTTGACAGATAAAATCCCCTATTGTTAGAATAGATACGGTTTTGCCAGCCGAATCTAAAACAATAGGAGGTGATATGCCTTTAGGCATTGCTAGTATTAGGCCCTTATAGGGCTCCAATAAAGATCACCCCTTGAAGGGGTGGATGATTATTTTTAATTTTGGGGTGTAATTATTTGATAAAAGCAAGTTCTGGGTTTATAATATATGAAGATTGGATTTGAAAAGGGTTACTTAGACAACGCAACAGGGAATAATTGAGCCTGTTTTCATATGGGGTGGTGGTCTGAATGAAGAATAAAGTCTTAAAGGAATTGATACTTCAAAAGGGTAGCTTTGTTTCAGGACAGAGATTAAGCATTAATTTGAAAGTAAGCAGAACTGCTGTCTGGAAGTACATCAATATTTTAAGGGAAGAGGGCTATAAAATTGATTCAGTTTCGAACAAAGGATACAGATTGGTTGAAGGGCCTGACCCTATTATGGTTGATGAGATTAAGGATATGCTGAAAACAGAATTTGTGGGGCATAAAATAATATTTATGCAAGAAGTGAATTCAACCAACGATTATGCAAAACAAATTGCTCTTAATGAAGGAGAAGGCACCATAGTAATAGCTGAGAAACAAACCGGGGGAAAGGGAAGAATGGGAAGGCGCTGGGTTTCTCCGCCTGGAACCGGTATCTGGATGACATTGGTCCTGAAGCCGGAACTGCACCCAAGCAAGGTATATCAGATCACCCAGGCGATTGCCGTTGCGGTGGCAGAAGCCATTTGGGAAACTTGCCGACTGAAGGCAGGGATAAAATGGCCCAATGATATCATAGTCAACGGTAAAAAAATCTGTGGAATACTTACCGAGATGAGCGCAGAGCCGGATTTAGTTTATTATATAGTAGTGGGAATAGGGATAAATGTCAATACAGGATCAGAGGATATACCTGATGAAATAAGGGATAAAGCATCTTCTTTGAAGGTAGAACTGGGCAGGGATGTTTCAAGAAAGGAACTGCTGGTACACGTGGCAGAACACATAGAGGAAGTATATAAAAGATTTGTATCGGGGGGGTTCGGTGCAATAGTTTATGATTGCAATAGACTTTCCGTTGTTTTGGACAGAGAGGTAGAGGTTATCGGTATCAACTGCACTTACCGGGGAAAAGCCTTAAAGATCAGGGAAGATGGAGTTCTATTAGTGGAAACAGACCACGGCATCGAAGAAATCCTATCCGGTGATGTCTCGGTTAGGGGTGTCGAGGGATATGTTTAGGTTTATTATATTGAAAAAATAATTTAACAGAAGAGCAGGTGAAACGTGTGATACTGGTTTTTGATGTTGGAAACACTAATATAGTGCTGGGAGTATATGAAGACAACAAGATGATAACAAGCTGGAGGCTGTCCACAGATAAAAGCAAGACGGCTGACGAATATGGTATGCTGTTGAATGAACTGTTCAGGTATGAAGGACTTAATATGGCAGATGCAAAGGCGGTCGTTATTTCTTCGGTTGTTCCTACATTAATGTATTCCCTCCAGCACGCCGTTAACAAATACTGCAGGGTGAGCCCGTTGATTGTGGGTCCGGGGATAAAGACGGGAATAGATATAAAATATGATAATCCAAAGGAAGTTGGCGCCGATAGGATAGTAAATGCAGTAGCTGCCTATAAAAAATATGGAGGGCCTGTGATTATTGTGGATTTTGGCACAGCTACGACGTTTTGTGCTGTGAATGAAAGGGCTGAGTATCTCGGTGGGGCAATAGCCCCTGGAATAATCATAGCCAGTGATGCATTATTTCAAAGGGCGGCGAAGCTTCCCAGAGTGGAATTAGTAAAGCCGGGTGCTTTTGTGTGCAAGAATACTGTTAGCAGCATGCAGGCGGGTATCATATATGGGTATGTGGGTCTTGTCGACTACATAGTTAGCAATATCAAGAAGGAACAGAAATGGGATAACGCAAAGGTAGTGGCTACGGGTGGCCTCTCAAGGCTGATTGCTGCGGAATCCAGCACAATAGATGTAGTTGACGGTTTGCTTACCCTCGACGGTCTGAACTACATCTACCAGATGAATAAGTAAAGAATCTATAAGGTGATGAGTTTTGCTTAGTATAGATAGAGTTGTTCTTGATAACAATATATTTCTCGCACCGATGGCAGGCATAACCGACAGGGCGTTCCGTTTCCTATGCAAGGAGCAGGGATGCTCCCTGGCATATACCGAGATGGTGAGCGCCAAAGGTCTGTATTATAGGAATTGCAGAACCGAAAAACTACTGTTTACAAAGAAAGAGGACGGTCCGGTAGCTGTTCAACTGTTTGGATCCGAACCCGAACTTATGGCCGAGGTTGCATCGGAGATTCAGGATGAGGCGGACATTATAGATATTAACATGGGCTGTCCCACTCCAAAGATTGTGAAGAATGGGGAAGGCTCGGCGCTGATGAAAAATCCTGAACTGGCCGGGAAAATTATAAAAAAGGTATACTCGGTTCTAAGTATTCCAATTACGGTAAAGATCAGGAAGGGTTGGGATGAAAGCAGCGTTAATGCCGTTGAGATTGCAAGGATTGCCCAGGATAACGGAGCTGCCGCAGTTGCCGTACACGGAAGGACCAGAGAGCAGTTTTACAGCGGAAAGGCTGACTGGGAAATAATAAGGCAGGTGAAGGAGGCAGTCAGCATTCCTGTTATCGGCAACGGGGATGTGTTTTATCCCGAAGATGCTGCCAGAATGATGGAGGCTACCGGATGTGATGCGGTTATGATTGGAAGGGGTTCTATGGGAAATCCATGGATATTCTCGCAAACACTGCATTTTATTAAGACAGGCGGGCTGCTGCCTCCTCCAAGCATGGAAGTTGTTCTGGATACGATAAAAAAGCAAACTAACCTTATGATGGAATATAAAGAGGAGCAAGTCGCAGTAAAGGAGATGCGTAAACACGTAGGCTGGTATGTAAGGGGTTTTAAGAATGCAGCTCAGCTTAGAAAAGATGTCAACAAGGCTGTTGCCAGAGACCAGCTGTTCGAACTACTGAATAATTACCAGGATGAAGTTATGAGCACCTATTGATATGGGTGTTCTTTTTTTAAAAAAGAATATTGAATTTAAGAAAGAAATATTCTAAAATAGGAATGCACAAATTTGTGCACATAGTTATGGAAAAAATGTACATAATAAATAAAGGGGACTGTTACCGTACAGCGGGGGGAGGTGTCTTGATTGAAATTTATCAGGATAGGGAACAAAACGGTCAGCCTGGAGAAAATCTTATTAGCTGTAGAAGATATCCTGGAGATGAGAGGTAGAGGGTTTTCCCAGCAGGATATTGCTGAGAAGATAGGGATTGACAGGAGTTTTGTTTCCCGGTTGGAATGCATCGGAGAAATAAGAAAAGGGCAGAGCGTAGGTTTTATCGCGTTTCCTGTGAAAAACAAAAGTGAAGTGATAAAGCTCATTGGGCAGTATGGTGTTGATTTCCACATTGTCATGACCGAGGAAGAGAGAAATACATTTGTTAAGGAAAAGAGCGGTGTGGAGCTTCTGAATTCAGTCATGGGTCTGATCACCGAGGCGAGAAATCTTGATACCATTATTGTTTTTGCTTCCGATAAAAGGGGAAGATTGATCGAGGCGCTTTTAGACTGCCAGGTGATAAGAAAGGATATAGGCCAGTCACCAATTACCAGCGATGTATATGTATCTTTGGATGAGATTAAGCAGATATTTGACGCTTTGCAGTTGACATCTAATCTCTAATGGGGACATTCATTAAAAAGGAGGTAGTCGAATGAAAAGGATTCTAAGCGTGAGTATAGGGTCCTCTACCAGGGATCACAGGGTTGAGACAAAGATTTTGGATGAGGATTTTATAATAGAAAGAAGAGGTACGGACGGAGATATAAACAAAGCTATAAAAATGATACGGGAATTTGACGGCAAAGTAGACGCCTTCGGTATGGGAGGTATAGATTTATATATTCATGGCGGAAACAAGAGATACATTATCAAAGATGCAGTGCAGCTGAAGGAAGCGGCAAAGATATCGCCCATAGTTGACGGTTCCGGATTGAAGAACACCCTCGAAAGGAAAGCAATCAGGTATATATATGATAACGGAGTGTTAGATATGAAGGGTAAGAAGGTCCTTGTGGTCTCAGCCATGGACCGCTTCGGTATGGCAGAAGCCTTGGTGGAAATCGGTGCTAAGGTTGTTTGCGGCGACTTAATTTTTGCCCTTGGCATTCCAAAAAAAATCAACTCAATACAAACACTGCACAGAATTGCAAAGGTAATAGCGCCAATTGCATGCAGGCTTCCCTTTGAAGTATTATACCCAACGGGAAAAAAACAGGAGAACAAAAACGAAAAATTCCACAGTTTCTACTATGAGGCTGACATCATTGCAGGGGATTTTCTATATATTAATAAATATATGCCTGATAGTCTGCAGGGGAAGAGTATTATCACAAATACTGTTACTGCACGGGATATTGAGAAACTGGGGCAAACGGGGATTTCTACCCTGATAACAACAACCCCTGAATACCAGGGGCGCTCCTTCGGAACAAACGTTATGGAGGCTATTATCGTTGCCATTGCCGGTAAGGGGCATACCGAGCTTACCCCGGTCCAATACGAGGATTATCTCAACGAGCTTGGTTTTGCGCCGAGGATTGTCCGGTTTGAGGAGAGAAAACAATATATATGAAGCTACAGCAGAAGGGAAGGAATAGGAAATGACGAGATTTGGGTTTATTGTGCACCCATTATCTATAAGGGACCTTACAAGTAAGTTCAGTTTTGCAGAAAGGATATCAGAGAAAATAGTAAAAAAGGCAATTCAAATGTTGCCTCCGGTGAAATTATCGGAGGTTAAAGGGATAAAGTCAAAGTTCGGAGAGACTGAGGGCTGCTTTGTTGCAGTTACTCTTTTACCCGAGCAGATTATGGGATTGCCTGTTGAATTCGTTGAGAAGAAGATAATCAAGGCCTGTAAAACTGCGGAGAGTATGGGGGCTGAGGTTATTGGGCTTGGGGCCTTTACATCGGTTGTGGGAGACAAGGGGATTTCCATAGCAAAACAGTTGAAAACCCCTGTAACTACCGGCAATACGTATACTGTAGCCACAGCCCTGGAAGCGGTTAAGGAAGCGAGCAGGATCATGGGTAAGAACATAAGGGAATCAGACGTAGTTATTATAGGAGCTAACGGTTCTATCGGTAAAGCCTGCGCACGGATCCTCTCCCGGGAGGTTAAATTCCTGTCTTTAGTGTCCAGAAACATTGAAAGGCTTGAAAAGCTTGCCGGGGAAATCATGATGGATACAGGTTTATCCGTACATATCTCTGACCGGGTGGACGGTCCCTTGAGAAGGGCGGATGTGGTTATCTCTGTCAGCAGTTCTGTGGATACTATTATTCATCCTGAACACCTAAAATCCGGCAGCATTGTATGTGATGTTGCAAGGCCGAGGGATGTTTCGGTTTCTGTTTCCGAGAAGAGGAAGGATGTTTTGGTAATAGAGGGCGGACTGGTCAAGGTGCCGGGAGGGGAGTTTGATTTTGGGTTTGGACTGCCGCCGGGAACTTGCTATGCCTGCATGGCGGAGACTATGATACTTGCAATGGAAGGGAGAAAGGAGAACTATTCCCTGGGCAGTGATCTGGATGTAAACAAGGTAGTGGAAATTTCTAACCTTGCCAGGAAGCATGGTTTTGTGCTTTCGGGCTTCAGGGCAAGCAATGGTGCCCTGGGATTTAACGACGTACGAAGATTTAAGGAAACTTTTTCAAAAAATGCAATGTAGATATTCACCTTGACATCTTTTGGTACATAAATTATAATTACAGCATACAAGCACTGTGGTTGCCGCCATACAGTGCTTGTATCTGTAGTTAAGATAAATTTTTCCAGCATATATTTTAGAATAAAAACATAATCCTGACATATATTATCAAGGATAAATCATATTAAAAGGGGAGACATAGAATGGCTCAGAAAGAAATTGTTTTAACATTAGCGGGTCTCGAAAAATTAGAAGAAGAACTGGATTTTTTGAAAACCAAGAAAAGAAGGGAAATTGCTGAGAGGATAAAGCAAGCAATAGCTTTTGGCGATATTACTGAAAATTCGGAGTACGATGAAGCTAAGAAGGAGCAGGCTTTTATTGAAGGCCGTATTGTTTCAATTGAGAATTTACTGAAAAATGCAAAGGTTATTGATGAAGAAGATATTTCTGTTGAAGTTGTTAGTATAGGGTCGGTTGTGACCGTTAAAGACCTGGAGTTTGATGAGATACTGGAATATACTATAGTAAGCTCGGCTGAAGCAGCTCCTTCACAGTTGAAAATATCAAATGAGTCTCCTGTAGGAAAAGCTTTGATGGGCAGGAAGACGGGAGAAATTGTTGAGGTGTTGGTTCCTGACGGAGCTATTAAGCTTCAAATTCTAGAAATAAACAAATAGATACAGGGGGTAAATCATGGAAAAGGATACTAGGGATGAACTGAGTCTTAATGAAATGCTATTATTAAGGCGGCAGAAGCTGGATGAACTTAAAAGAAAAGGCAAGGACCCATTTGCAATAGATAAATTTGATAGAAAGAACTATTCTTCTGATATAAAGGATAACTACGAGGAATTTGAAGGAAAAGAAGTATCCGTTGCAGGCCGGATTATGACCAAAAGAAGCCACGGCAAGGCAAGTTTTGCCGATATACAGGATAGAAACGGACGTATACAGATTTACGTGAGGGAAGATAATATAGGTGAAGAGAGCTATAATGATTTTACTTCTTATGATATAGGTGACATTATCGGAGTGAAAGGTGAAGTTTTCACGACCAGGACCGGGGAAATTTCAGTAAAAGCGCAGGAAATTATTTTGCTGTGCAAATCATTGCAGATACTCCCGGAAAAATGGCATGGGCTGAAAGACCAGGATTTGAGGTACAGGCAAAGATATGTTGACCTGATTGTTAACCCCGAAGTCAAACGGACCTTTATTATAAGAAGTAACACCATTAGGGCCATCCAGAATTACCTGGACGGCTTGGGCTTTATAGAAGTAGAAACTCCTATTCTGCATACCATAGCAGGTGGAGCGAACGCAAGACCCTTTATAACCCACCATAACACCCTTGACATTGACATGTATTTAAGAATAGCCACAGAGCTTCATCTTAAACGTTTGATTGTAGGTGGGCTTGAGAAAGTGTACGAAATAGGCAGGATTTTCAGGAACGAAGGGATGTCCGTTAAGCATAACCCGGAATTCACATCAATTGAGATATATGAAGCGTATACCGATTACCACGGCATGATGGAATTGACGGAGAACATAATTGCATACGCCGCAGAGAAGGTTCTGGGGACGACGAAGATACAATACCAGGGCATTGAAATAGATCTTACACCTCCCTGGACAAGGATGACCATGCTGGATGCAATCAAGAGATTTGCAGGTATCGATTTTGCCGGCATAGAAACGCAGGAAGAGGCCTATAACGCTGTAAAACAGCTTGGAATAGAAGTGGAAAAGACTATGTCCAAGGGTGAGATAATAAATGCAGTATTCGAGGAGAAAGTTGAAGAACATCTTATTCAGCCTATATTTATAACTGATTATCCGGTTGAGGTTTCTCCCTTGGCTAAAAGAATACCCGGGAATACGGATTTTACCAGCCGATTTGAAGGATTCATATACGCAAGGGAAATAGCAAACGCATTTTCTGAGCTAAACGATCCTATCGACCAGAAGAAAAGGTTTGAGGACCAGTTAAAACAACGGGAAGCGGGGGATGAAGAAGCGCATATGATGGATGAGGATTATATCAGTGCATTAGAAGTGGGTTTGCCTCCAACGGGCGGACTTGGAATAGGAATTGACCGTCTGGTTATGTTCTTTACAGATTCCTATTCTATTAGAGATGTAATCCTGTTTCCAACAATGAAACCTAGAGAATAGCTACATAATATATAAGTAAACCAGAGTAAGCGTATATAATGGGATATTTTGTTCCATTAAGCATAATCTGCTGCATTTATTGGTGTTGACAGTGATAAATGTATATGCTAATATATAAAAGTCGCCGCTATGAGCGGCACTAATATTCAATACAGCAAATAAATTCTTGACAGCACATATTAGTTGTGCTATCATTGAAAAAGTCGACACCTCGTCGACGTTGCACCTTTTGACAACTGAACAGTGCGAAACAAGCCAAGCAAAAAAAGCCTTTGAGTTGAGGATAAACCGATTTAAACTAAAGAGTTTGATCCTGGCTCAGGACGAACGCTGGCGGCGTGCCTAACACATGCAAGTCGAACGGTCCGGCACTCAGCCTACCCTCAGTCTAACTGTAGGGGAAGCTGAGTGCCGGATAGTGGCGGACGGGTGAGTAACGCGTGGGCAACCTGCCCTGTACAGGGGGATAACACCGGGAAACCGGTGCTAAAACCGCATAAAGCCGGTAATGCGCATGCATAATCGGTGAAAACTGAGGTGGTACAGGATGGGCCCGCGTCCCATTAGCTAGTTGGTGAGATAACAGCCCACCAAGGCGACGATGGGTAGCCGACCTGAGAGGGTGACCGGCCACACTGGGACTGAGACACGGCCCAGACTCCTACGGGAGGCAGCAGTGGGGAATATTGCG
>JABVCK010000023.1 GCA_013540605.1 Bacillota bacterium | reverse complement strand
GACTAAAGTCCGTTATTCAGGCAAGTACGGGCATATCCTTACGGAGGTTACCAAACCGCAGAGTCATATTTTGGAAAGCTTGGGGATTAATCTGGAAACATAGTTATAATTTTACCGGGAATTTAGGATACAAAAAAGATAACGTAACCCCCTGGTATCCCCTTGGCGAAGCGGAATATTTGTAAAATTATTTATAAAATATTTTCGCGCAATAAATACCCAGTCGCAGAGCCTCTTTCAACCAAAAAATTAAGGATACTAACCACGGCTTTTTTCGTTTGCAACGTAGTCCTAATTTTTTGACGGCTTGTAAGAATATATTTTCGTACTATACTTTCAATATAATAAATTGTATTTACCTCAAGCTCTTCACTAATCAAATTTTTATTTTTGTCTATCATACCACTCAACCATAATATACCATCTTCCAAAAAGTTGCTGCCAATATCATTAAGAACTTTAGAAATAGAATATAATACAGGCGGAAAATAACCCATGTCCTCAGAGACTTTCTTATAAAACAACTTCTCCCTATCTTTTAAAGAATGCCATTCTCTGGCTGATTCTTTCCAAAATGGCCATGCTAAAAGATAGTTATAAATGATTTCTTTTGTATCATGATAATAATGTCCTAGTGTGCAAATTTCTTTAATTGTTTCATAAAACGCATGCCAGACCATCCAAAATTCCTCGTATCGATTTAAGCGGTCTTCGACAGAAATAAAATGCTGGAAGAATTTATCCGTATCATCAGAAACTCTAAAGTTATCAATAAACGGTTGAATATAAGTTCCAAGTATTTCTTTATCTGCGGTTAAAGTAAAGACGGCAAATTTTTCTAAGAATCTGCTTTTTAATGTATATTCAAATCTCTCCTCACTGTTTCGCCGATCATGTTTAAAAACTTTATTGGCAAATATGGGGAATACATCCAAAACGAATTTAATATGGTCTTGATTCTTTGTTCCTGAAGGTAATAATTCAAATGCCACGGTTAATATTTCCAAGTCCAGATTTTGCACATTTTGAATATCATCATATTTAATATTATCTGAAACGATTTTTTCTATTTCAGATTCGTACTTATCGGTAAATAATTCAAGAATTTTATTTTCGTCAATCTCATAAATACCTTTACTATAATTTTCTTTCCGAATCTCATCAATTAAGCTATCATATTTGGGTTTAAGATTCAGGTAACCTAAAAAGATCGAGTGAGCATCTTTAAAACTTAATCCCCATAAGTTTTGCAGGATGGCCCGTGTAGCAAATGTAGAAATTTCTCTATGAATGCTAAGCAGCAATAATATTAACAGCCCTTTAATTCCTTCGGCCTCTTCTGTATCCTTGGAAAAATATTTATGCAGATAAGGCAGTGCACTAATGGCTGGTTCAGTTCCGTCAGAAATCTGGTATATATAATGGTTCATTTGAAACGGCAACGTAGAATAATCTATAATTATGTCTTTGCAAAATTCCATCTCTTCCAAGCTTAGAATACTTCCAAAATCTCTGATTAAGACGGTACAGGCGTAGGCAGGAATAGAATGATTGAATAACCTGAAGTCTTCCGTTGCTCCCCTTTTAAAAGTTTGAATAATTTCTCTTACTTCCGTAACCACAAAATGAGGATCATTTTCGTAGTGTTGATACTTGCAATATTTATCACTTTCGTTATCGAATCTATGTCTTGACCATAAATATAATGGCATATATTTGTTTGCGTCATTAATTTTTTGCAAAGATTCCTCGCTGTATTTTTTAAATTCCGGCTCAATTTGCGGATTAAAATTAATTATTAGTCCCCCTTCCCCTTTTTCCACTTCAGGATTCATTTTTCTCCGATCCATTCTGGCTAGAAACAATCTCCACGTGCGTTCGGATTCTGTTTCTTCAGGCTTTTTCTCAAGTTCTTTATAATATTCATCAAATATTTCCCATAAGGCCTTTTGCCTTTCTTCCGCTTCCTCAGCACTTACGTCCTCTGACCTGAAAAACTGATATTCTACAGCTAAATGTTCTAACCTCTTTTTTCTGTGCTTGTCATCGCAGGTTTTTATTCTTTCGTCATGATGTATATCTTGTTTAAAATTCAATCCATACCCAATGGAGTAGGTGGTCTTAGCAGATTCATCCAGTACCATTCTGTTTGTATCATAATGAAAGAATTCTTTAGTTCGGAAAAGAATCTTAGCGATATTAAAAAGTTTGGACGGATGAGCCATAACAACACTGGCGACTACAGCAGTGATGGACGCTGAGCGTGAATTTTTGATAAGATAATAACACAAATTTTCAAGCTGCTCAGCCGTTCCAAATTTGGCGTAATCCAGCAGCCATTTTTCCAAGGCCATATGCATTGATTCCAGGAGATGTGTGGAAACCTGGGTTCCTCTATAAGCATTCCATAATCTATTACTGACGTATTGATTAATTCGGCATTTGTCATTTATAATTACCTGCACTTCTTCCACTTCGTCTTTTAGTTTAGAATTTACATAGTTTCCAACAGCACTATTCATAAATGACAAAATAAAATCAACCGTTATGTTGGGAGCAAACCTTAAAAGCTGATAAATCGGTGTTTGAAAAGCGCTGGGAGGAAAATATCGGAATTCATAATTATTTGAGAGGCCAAAATATTTTTCCACACCTGGTGAATCCTGTTCATACCATTTGGTTTTTTTCGGCCTGTTAACCCAAAATAGTTCCGCCAGCTTAATTACATAATCAGGTAAGTTTTTTATAACTTCAAAGTTGTCGGTAATTGACGTTAGTACCACTTCTACCAGTTCATAATCTCTGTCATGATGAGTCGGGTCATTTCTGGTAAAAATTCCATTAAAAATATGTTTCAACTCTTCTTTTATTTCTGCTGAACCCTGTAAGATAACCCTGATGAGCTGCTCCTTTATTTCTCCCTTAGAACCATAACCAAACCCACCGTTGTTTACAATGTTCTCATAATAGAACAGGCCGATTTGGCTTGCTTTTTTCGTTGTGTCCCCCTGAGTATTTTTATTGTTCCAATCAGCCAGCATAGGAAGAAGAGTTGAGATGTGCTTGGTACCAAGTATTTCTTTATGCCTATGGATGAAATCGATTGCGTAAGACCATCCACTGCCTTTTGGCTGGGTGAAAAGCGTAGTTAAAATTGAATTATTTGTTTTGCTTAAGCCAATCTGGGTTAGAAAACCATCGTCAACCCCTTTACAGGCAATTCTAAGCAGAAAAACAACCCGCATTAAAAGTTCCTGTTCATTTTCCATAAGTCTTGTTTCAAATAATTGAAAGAACACTTCCGCATACTCAGACAGCAAAACGGAAACAATCATCTCATCTTTCCAAAATGACTCTATTTTGTCGTTGACCAAAGATTGTTCGATTAATAATTTAATATTTTCCTGATTAATAAATAGCTTTTCAGACAGCCAGTTTCTGAAAGCCCTGCGAATAGGCAGACTGTTTCCTAACGAAGCAAAAAAGCTTTCATAATCCACTAAAGAGATAAAGGACCTTTCAATGATCTTATCCAAGGCCCATTCTTCATAAATATCGTGAGTAATAAAATATCCGCCTGCATTAGCATCGTATTTGACTATTTCATCAGCTTCAAGAGACTGTAATGCTTCATTATCATAACCCTCTGTATTTACATAAAACTGCCCTTCATTAGCTCTTTTAAGCGCAATCTGTAAAAAGCAATTCTCTCTTCTGATATAAATGTTATTTTTTCGATAGGCTGATTTTAAAATTTGCTTATTCCATAAAAGATTTTTAAAATCAAAGAGACTTGCAGAACTCTCTATATTTTCGTATTCATTCAAATATTCAGCGAGATAAAATGGATTCTGCAGCAGTTCGAATAACCTATCATTTTGCGGAAGATTAAAGCAATATTTGCCGGAAAGATTCTTAAGTTCTTCTCCCCTGATTTCTTCAATATTAAATGGTATAAAGGGTAACCGATACACTTCAATTAACTGGAATTTCAAATCGTCGAGATAGCTATACCTTGTCGTAAATATAACTTTCCATTTGTTATTAATAAGCGCAGATAAAAACTCCTGAAACGCGCTCTGATCCTCTATGTCGGATAATTTTTCAGCAGAATCAATGACAATATATTTTTCTTCTATTCGCTGATATTCAGATATAAAATTGGTTAATGTAAAATTTCCATAAGCATTAAAGAGATTATTAATGTTAGGGATATTAAACTCTGTGGCCTTAAAAACAAACATTGGTATTGTCTCTTTTACTTGTCTATAGAAATCTTTTATTACGGCAGTTTTCCCAACCCCGCCTTTTCCGCTTAAAATAACTACCGATGACTTGGCTAAAACAATTTTCAAATCAGCCAGAGTTGCTGACCTGTCTAATTTGATTACATTACCCTTAAATTCTATATCAGAGCGGATAGGGGTAAGGATTGATTCCGTATGCTTAATCAAGTCCTGCACAAGGTCAAATGTACTTTTATCCAAAGCAAAAAAGTGTTTTCCCAGGGAAATATTATTCTCAAGCGCAAGTTGTCTTTCAAAATGACTGGGTACTCTCCATTCGATTTCAATTCCTTTACCTGCCGCAAAATTATCAATTTCGATTTTGTACTGAGGTTCTTTTTGTCCCTTTTTATTACTCTCGGAGAACTCTTGATTAATATAAAATAATATTTTATTTAAATTTGGATTTTTATTTTTCGCCTTAGCAATAGAATCCTCTATATCCTTTACCTTATCGCTAATTTTAGTTTCATAAAACTTCGCTTGAAAACCAATTATCTTTCCTTCATGCTCAATGGGTTCTGTTTCTATGCCTGTCTGGTTTTTGTATCGGAAGATTCCTGTATCCTTATTAAATTCATCACAAAATAGAAGGTAACTGAGGTTTTCGAACACTTCTTGTTCTTTGCCATTAAATTTTGCCTTGAAAATATTCCAGTTTATTTCAAGCATTTTATCACCCCTTAAGTGCCAATTGTTTTACGCGCCAACCATGACTTAAATGGTTCAGCTTTTGATGATGGAATCGACTGAATTAGCCGCAAAAGTTGTTCGGCATCGGCTATATCGGTCATGCGTTTTTTCCCATCCTCAGAAACCATTTTCAACTGTTGACAATTTGTCAACAGTTCAGACCCTTCCTCTTTTAGCCGCTGTTTTAACTTGCTCCAATAAAAAGTTGCGCCGCGCTTCGTGGATTGATCAGTTAGGACACCAATTACGTCTACAATTGAAAAATACCATTTCTCGTGTTTTTCATCCCATAAAACACGAACTCTTTTATCTTCGAATAGTTTGATTGTGTTTTCTTTATCCATTGCAAATCTCCACCGCCCTCGTATTTAACCCTATTGAATTCGATAGGGTTTAAATTAATCATACACTTTTATGCCAAACATATGTTCTTGTTTCAATATAATCTGCGTATTATACTAACAAAAAAGACGGTTCATAGCATAAAACAAGCCTCTCAGCTTGTTTCTTTTGCGTTGGGTTTTGCCACAATTAACCTTGCCGGAGGTCTTACCCTCCATTCCTATTGGCAATTATTAGTATATCACAGCTTCAGTCATTCTGGAATGGCCTTTTATCCTGTGCCCCATCAGTGCGGAAAATCAAAATAAAGGCATCAAAAACTTGGATTTTATCAACTTCATTCCTGATTATAACATCATCATAGTCACTATTCTGGCAAATAGCTTGACCCAGAACATCCTGTATCCATCCTTCATCCAAAGTGGGGGAGTGATGACATGCCTCCTTGCCTTTTTCAATCCGTGTCGCACAGCGCCAAACAACTTTACCACGTTCAGTTCTTCTCCGAAAAGATGCGCCGCAGTCGCCACATACAAGTAAATTCCCCAAAATGTATTTGCTGTTATATTTGCTTCTGCTGATCTCTACAGAGCCATCCTCTTTACTTACAAACCTTGCACGCTTGGTCATTTCTTCCTGCACCAAATCGAACACTTTTTCAGAAACAATCGCCGGATGGCTGTCCTTTACGTAATACCGGTTGCGTTGCCCAATATTCTTGCTTTTCTTGCCTGTCATAAAATCTTCGGTAAAAGTCTTTTGCAGCAAAGTATCGCCCTTATATTTCTCATTCTTCAGCATCTTCTGAATCGTCTTTGTATCCCAAATCTCTTTGCCCGTTACAGTCTTTATCCCCTGGGATTCTAAATAAGTCTTTATCTGCCCGAATGACAGGCCTTGCAAATACAAGTCAAACATCTTTCTGACAATCTCCGCCTGCTCCGGTACAATGACAATTTCTCCGTCAACACAGGTATATCCCATAAAATTCTTATACTTCGTAAAGATATCGCCTTTTTCAAACTTACGCTGAAATCCCCACTGAATATTCTCGCTAGTATTCCGGCTTTCATCCTGTGCCAGCATTCCCCTCAGTGTAATCTCGAATTCTCTATCCTCATTGATCGAATCCAGGTTCTCGTTTTCAAAATGCATATTGATCCCTCGCTCTCTTAAAAATCTTATAATCTTCAAAACCTCAAGAGTATCTCTTGATACTCTGCTGATTGACTTGGAAATGATGTAATCGATTTTGCTCTTTGCCGCTTTCTTAAGCATTTTGTCCAGCCCGGTTCTGCCACTTCGTCTCAACCCGCTTTCTATGTCAAAGAACACGCCGGCAAAAATCCAGTCGGGATGGTTCCGAATCATCTTGGTGTAGGTCTTTATTTGAATATCCAGGCTGCGCAGTTGTTCCGGTCCGGACGTACTGACCCGGCAATAGGCGGCAACCTTGAGTTTTTTATTCTCTTTTGGTATAGCCGGTATAATCCTGACATTTTTCATTTGCCTTCATCATTTATGTAAAATGAGAAACCCACTTATATTCTACCAAAAAGAAAAGACGTGAAAGCATCCTCTCACGCCAAAACATGTATTCATCTATAATCCTCCAAACCATTTATTTATCAAGGTTTCTGCCGTTGCAACAGGATTATGGTCTCCACATGCGCCGTGTGCGGGAACATGTCCACCGGCTGTACCTCCAGTGTCCTGTAGCCCTTCCCGTCCAGATATGCCAAATCCCTAGCAAGAGTTGCCGGATTGCAGGAAACATACACAACCCTATCTGGCTCCATACCGGTGATTGTATCCAGCAGCCTCTCGTCGCACCCCTTCCTCGGTGGGTCTACAACCACTACGTCGGGCCTTACTTCCTCCCGGTACAGCCCTGGCATTATATCTTCGGCCTGTCCTGCTATGAACTCCACGTTTTGTATCCCGTTTATCACGGCGTTCTTTCTTGCATCCTCGACCGCCTCTTTTACCACCTCGATACCGTACACCTTCCCTGCCTTCTGGGCAAGGAAAAGGGATATGGTGCCTATACCGCAGTAGGCATCCACTACGGTTTCAGTCCCGCTGAGGCCCGCGTATTCCAGGGCCTTGCTGTATAATACCTGGGTCTGCACGGGATTGACCTGGAAAAAGGAGAGAGGTGAAATGTGGAATTCCAGTTCGCCTATAAAGTCCCTTATGTACCCATTCCCCCAAAGGGTTATACATTCGGTTCCCAAAATTACGTTGGTGTTCCTGTCGTTTATATTCAGGATTATTGAATGTATGCCGGGGATCTTATCTGCAAGCCTTTCGACAAGCTCATCCTTTCCCGGGAAATATCGACGGGTAACAACAATAATAACCATGATTTCACCGGTAGCAAACCCAACCCTTGTGACTACGTGGCGAACAACCCCTTCTCCGGTGGTTTCATCGTAGGCAGGAATTTCATACTCTATCATATGCTGCCTAACTTCATCTATAATAGTCCTGTTCGTTTCATGCTGTATGATGCAGTCGTCGACTTCGACAATGTCATGGCTTCCCTTTGCATAGAAGCCCGCCCGTGGGTTACCAACGCCTCCTCCCACCGGAAACTGGGCCTTGTTTCTGTACCTCCACGGCTCTTCCATGCCAATGATAGGGTGTATCATCACGTCCTCCAGTCCGCCTATTCTCTTTATGCTATCAGCGACCTTCCTGGCTTTATGCTCCAGCTGCCATTTGTAGTCTATATGCTGGATTTGACACCCGCCGCAGTCTGAAGCGGCCGGGCACCGGCTTTCAATCCTTTGCCCGGACGGCACGATGATTTCCTGCAGCCTTGCCCGCGCGTACTTTTTCTTCACCTCGCTGACAGCCACCCTTGCCCTGTCACCGGGAACCGCACCTTCGACAAAAATGGTAAACCCCTCCAAGCGGCCTATTCCCTCGCCATTATTCCCCATGCTCGATATGTCAATGGTATAGCTCTTGCCTTCTTCGACCGGTTTGCTCATTCCCACCATAATTCCTCCCTTTAAGGTATGGGGACACACCTCGTGCTAGTTGGTAGTTCGTAGTTGGTAGTATGCTCCTTATCATCCCAACGCTGCTCTCAGCAATTATTATTCCTTAGTATTTGCATAAAATCCTGTACATTACAAGACATATTCCCAGTATTATTATAACAGAGCTGCTGTCAGATTTATCAAGTACTGCATATTTCTTTTGTTTACATATTGTTTTTACCGGTCCAAGTGATAAAATAGTTAGGTAATGTAATATATTAAACATATAATCGGAGGCGCGGTAATATGGAGAAACAGTTCGATAAGACAAGGGTTCTGGCTATTTTTTACCTGGTTGCGGCTTCTTTGCTGTGGAGCCTCGGTGGTGTGTTTATAAAGTGGGTGCAGTGGAACCCCATAGCCATCGCCGGGATGAGGAGCGGAGTTTCCGCCGTTTTCATCTGGATTGTGCTCCGCAAACCCAGGTTTAACTGGTCCAGGGACCAGATTTTATGTGCCTTTTCCTATGCGGCAACGGTTATCCTCTTCGTGGTTGCCAACAAACTCACAACCGCGGCCAACGTTATACTCCTTCAATACACTGCGCCGATATATGTGGCGATATTCGGTTTCTTTGTGCTCAAGGAAAAGACCACCAGGCTGGACTGGCTCACGGTAGCTGTCGTCGTAGGCGGAATGGTGCTGTTCTTCATAGACGATATAGACGTGACCGGCCTTTGGGGAAATATACTGGCAACGCTCAGCGGGATAACCTTTGCAGGAGTGGTCATGCTCATGCGCAAGCAGAAGGACGGTTCCCCCCTGGAATCTGTTTTGCTGGGCAATATTTTGACTGCGGTAATCGCATCGCCCTTCATGCTGACATCTGCACCTTCGGTTACAACAAGCCTTACCCTTATAGTGATGGGAACTATACAGCTGGGACTGCCGTATATACTCTATTCAATAGCAATAAAATCGGTAACAGCCTTAGAAGCAGTTTTGATTCCAGTTATCGAGCCTATCGCAAACCCCATATGGGTGTTCTTTATGCTGGGTGAGATACCCGGAAAATGGTCGGTTGTAGGTGGCATCGTTGTTATTGCAGCAGTCACTCTAAGATGTGTGATTGTTACACTGAAGTCCCCGGTATCAAAGGATATAGAATGTGAAAAAAAATAAAGCTATGTTAATGTTCATGGACTTTAGGAGGTAGTATTTATGAATAAAGAAGAAAGAAAGGTAGTTTTGGCGTTTATTGCAGTATGTATAATATGGGGCTCCACATACCTGGCGATTCGCATAGGAGTTCAGGAGTTTCCTCCTGGGTTGTTTGCCGGCATACGCTTTCTGGCCGCCGGCTTGATAATGCTTACATACGCACGGCTAAAAGGTCATGAATTCCCTTCGAAAGCATCGGATATCAGAAAAATCTCAATAGTCGGCTTGTTCCTTTTATTTGGCGGGAACGGTATGGTGGTGTGGGCCGAGCAATGGGTCCATTCGGGGATCGCTTCGCTCCTGGTTGCCACAGGCCCATTGTTCATGGCTATTCTGGAGTTTTTGCTCCCCAATACTCCTAAAATAAAGACAAAGGGATGGATAGGCCTCTTGCTCGGCATCAGCGGAGTAATCCTTCTGGTTTCCTCAAACCTGACCGCCGGGACAATTAACCTCAAAGGCGCGCTGTTGATGGTATTTGCAACACTGTCGTGGTCCACCGGCTCCATATATTCAAAAACCTTTAAGGCGTCCGGCTCAATAGTGCCTCAGATAGGTATTCAAATGGTTGTGGGAGGTACTGCTTTGACTGTGTTAGGCTTAATTATGGGTGAGCACTCCAGAGCGCACCTGACGTTTAACAGCTTTGCTGCGATGCTGTACCTGATACTGTTCGGCTCCATACTGGGATACAGCAGCTACATATACGTGCTGCAGAAATGGCCTGCGGCAAAGGCGGGAACCTATGCATATGTGAATCCCATAGTTGCGGTATTTCTGGGTGCAATCGTTCTCAACGAACCGATAACAATATATGTGGTTATTTCATCCGTGATAATTCTCACCGGGGTCTTCCTTGTACAGACGTCGAAGACCCAGATTAAGCCTGCCAAGGCAAAAATACCGGCCACCTCAGGAGTTTCTGAGGAAGTATAGCGTCTGTGATGCTTGCTCTTAACCCGCCTACAAGAAAAAGCCTCCCCGTTGGAGGCTTTTTACTCTAAGGCCTTGTATCTCCTACAGCAATATCTCTTTGTCTCTGCAGAGCTTCATAAGTGAGTGGTCCTACTATCCCATCGGCTACAAGTCCGTTAGCCTGCTGGAAGTCCCTTACCGCCTGCTCGGTCAGGGGCCCATAGTACCCGTCAAGGTCACCCCTATAGTAGCCGAGTATTTGCAGAATCCTTTGGACTTCCCTTATATCATCTCCTGGGGGCACCCCTATCCGCAAAATTCTTCCGGTATAAGCCCTGCCTATTATTCTCACAGGGGTACCGAGGGGTACTATATCATACAACGCGTTAACGTCCTCGTTGTACATCCTGACACACCCGTGACTTGCGGCAGTTCCTATGGAAGCTGGATTATCCGTACCGTGTATACCATATCCACCCCATGTAACGTTTATCTTCATCCATCGGGTACCGAAGGGTCCGCCGGGGTTCATTGTCTTCTGGATTATTCTCCAGTCACCGAGGGGTGTTGGGGTTGCCGGCGCACCTACAGCAACAGGCCACGAATTTATCACGTTGCCGTTCTGGGTCAGGGTCAGCGTAAAGGCGTCGGTATCAACGGTAATCCTATAGCCCTGGGTAGGTACGTTGTAAGTGTCCGCGGGGTCAAGGCCTATGGAATTGTAGGTATCCGGTCCTACTATACCGTCGACCTGGAGGCCGAAGGCCTCCTGGAAATCCCTTACCGCCTGTTCTGTATCGTAATCATAGGTAGAGTTAATCGGCCCGTCATAGTATCCCAAATCCCTAAGCCTTCTCTGGAGGTATTCCACGTCCGGCCCGGTCATAAATGGGTCTGTTATTCTAAGATACCGTGAAGCATAAACCAAGTCATATCACCTCCACTGTATAGTATTAGCGGAGGTTATTTTTGTTGCTATTATTAGGAAACTCTTTGGTTACTTTCATTTAATTGGAGTACCGAATATCAAACACATTGATTTTCGGAAATTTATCTAATGTAACAGTGTCGAATTTTGGACATCGTCAAATATTCGACGTCAAATTGCGTAGATAAACCTCAAAAAAGCTGTTCACATCAAAGTGAATCCAATAGATATCATCTGGCATAACAATTGCTATATAGATTACGATAATGATTTTACATTCGCAGGCATAACCTGTTTATGACCTGTTCCGGAACCTTGTTAATTGAATTAATGAACCCCCTAACAGCTTCACGAATTTGTTTTACAGAGGAGTAGAAGACATTATTAATTACATCTGATTTCAACCATCCCCATAGTCCTTCAATCATATTAAGTTTCGGGCTATAGGGAGGCAAGAAAACAAGCTGTAGCCTGTCTTTATTCTCCTGTAAAAATGGCTCAAGCAGTTTAGCATGATGGATCTTTGCATTATCCAAAATCATTACGATTTTGCCTGTGGGGTATTGTAACAGGACATTTTTAAGGAACCTGAGAAAGACTTCAGCATCATATTTCTTTTCCTCGACGCAGTAAACATGCCCTGTTTCATAATTAAGTACACCCATAAGCTTCACTCCCTCATGCTTGCCGTATGTGGGGATGATTCGCTGCTTACCTTTTAGAAACACAGTCCAATTCTTTTTATTTGGGTAGCCGACTTCATCCGGTGTTTTGGTTGTGATAACTTCAACAAGCTTTGCTTCCTGCTCATCAGAAAGCCTGCGTGGAGCTCCAGGGCTATGACCAAGTGCCAGACCGGGAAGGCCATTTTCTTTATATTTATTAACGTAAGTACCTATCGTATGCTGGCATAGGTCAACCATCTTGGATATATCTACATTGATATATCCTTTAAGGTGATAAAGTATAACCATATAACGCTGGTACATCCGTTTATCCTTGGTTTTCTTAATAGCCTCCTTTACAGCTTGGATTTCAGGGTTACTGTTATCAGCTTCGAATATTTTATCAATCCTTGCCATTGTGTTAACCACCATCCTATAAAATGTTTATGGTTAACATAATACAATAAAATGCATGGTTTGTGGTATGGATATTTTTACCTTGTGATACCTTTATCGTAATCTATATAGCAAAGAATTAAAGCGCTCTGGGAGACCAAAGTCTACTTATTCCTTGACCCGTGAGGGCAGGAAAATATCCGATGAAGAGATTAAAGAATATCTGACTGAGCTAGTTTGTGGAGAAGGCTTCCCCTATGGCTACCGTAAGCTTACAGTATGCTTGCGTGAAGACTATGGCCTTATCATAAATCACAAGAAAGTTTACCGGCTATGTAAGGAACTGGATATTCTCCTGCCCCAGCGTAAAGTTAAGAAAGAGAAACCTCGAGTTTTAGCTAAGAGAGAGAAGATTACTGGTCCTAATCAACTCTAGGAAATGGATGTGAAATATGGCTACATACCGGGGACAAACCAATTCTTCTTCCAGTTATCCCTGATAGACGTTTTCGACCGCATGATAATCGATTACCACATAGGGCTTTCCTGTACTGCTGCTGATGCTTCTAGGGTATTGAAGAATGCATTAAGAAAGCGAGGTCTATATAAAGGGGCAAAGATGCCTAAACTTCGTACAGATAATGGGCCCCAGTTCATCGCCAAGAAGTTCCAGGAAACCTGTGAAAAACTAGAAATTATCCATGAGCGTATACCTGTTAAAACCCCCAATTTAAATGCTCATATTGAGGCATTTCATTCTATCTTAGAGACTGAATGCTATAGCCGACATGAGTTTCAGAACTTTATGGAGGTATATGCCGAGGTATCCAGGTATATAAAGTATTACAACCGGGAAAGGAGGCATGGTAGCCTGAGGTAGATGAGTCCTGAGGAGTTCCACAAAGCATTTATGAGCAAATTAATGAAAGTGGAATCTTTTGTGGCATAATCTCCATAATTAGGGGGCCAGCCCGTTTCGAAATATACTTTACGGGCCAAATTTGATAATACTACTGTGTCTACAAATGCTTCATTTACATACCTTGAAGCCTTTAAAAAGACAATCGGCTTTAAAAAGCTTATATCCGGTATAGAGTAACATATTAAAAAGCTCCAAACTCAACATTCTCAACTGCAGTTGTATTGGAATACATGGTTGATTCCATAATTCAGGGTTACTAAAGGTTTTCTCACATGGACGAGCTTCGCAAAGATAATGCTTATGCCAAAATCAAAGGTACAAATCCGCCAAGTGAGAAGGTTTGCAGGGATTTGCTGAAAGTATTGCCATACAAAGTACTTGAAGAACTCAGAATTGGTGTTTTCCTAAATCACTTACCGAATTCAGGTTAAACTAATATCTTCAATGCATAAGAAATGTGACGATACATGAGGTCACGTGCCTTTGATGCCTCATGTTCCTTTATATAATTAAAAAGCTGTTTATGTTCACGCACTTCCCGCAAAATTGTTTCATCCGCATATTTCATTTTAATGAGATTCCTTTCGGCTGCAAGTTCATCCGTTATAGAATTAAGAAAATTATTTAAAATACTGTTTCGGGCAATATGCGCAATTGTCATATGGAACTCAAGACCTATATCTCTTGAATAACATTTAGCTTCTACTGCATCAACCGATTTTTTTATTATAGACGCCAGTTTTTCTATATCATCTTGATTAGCACGTTTGGCAGCCAGATAAGTCAATTCTACCTCTATAATCAGGCGGGCTTCCATTAACTCTTTTAGCATGCCTTCATTTTTAAATAACCAGAGTAATTCTATTTTATTGATATTGCGCATAACATCAGGAGATAAATATGTGCCCCTGCCAGGCATTGATTTCACAATACCCATTAGTTCTAAAGCTTTTAAAGATTCTCTTACGCTATTTCTACTAACCTGAAAACTGTTTGCTAGTTCTGTTTCCCCGGAAAGTTTATCGCCTGGCGCCCATTTCCCTTCCTTGATAAGTGTAATTATCTGTTTAGCAATATTTTCATATAATGTTGTTCTCTTTATAGGTTTAATCATTGATTAATTCCTCCTATGCTATATACACCTGTACCATTGCTGTATACCCCCACTAGTACTTGAATTCTTCACCCACATAAAATATTTTACACTACTAATGCAAGAAATGTCCATACATTTATACAAACTTTTCCAGTATACCGTTTATTTGCTTTAAAATTCGCTACACGAGTAAACTTCTTGTTTAATCTAATGGTTGATGATATCAATACACATAACAGGTTTTCACCACCTGGTTTCCTGTCTATACCTGACATGCCATAAAATAGAGGTAACTTTTTAGTTACCCCTTTTACATCCAACATCATCCTATAAGAAGCACAAACTTTATATAGTCCAAAATTATACTCAGTTAAGCTAGTATAGATAGCTTTAACCACAATAGAGACCTATATTCCGGGCCAGGTAACATCCAGCCAATCCTGGCATGTCAAAATACATTACATCGTTCCTTTCAAAACTAGTTCACATCCGTTTCACTTGTCTGTTTTTCTCCCTTTTTAAAGGTGGCAATGCTGCCAACCACCAATGCTATAAATGAAGCTCCCAAACCGCCAAAAATAGCTGGAACTGGTGTTTGTACAATTGTTAAGTACAAAGTAACTACTAATCCCACTATTAGTGAAATCAGTACTCCCTCTCTAGTTGATTTTTTCCAGTAATACGATACTACCATTGGCACAAATAATCCGCCTCCAAGAATTGCCCAAGCTTTCATAATCGCACCTATAACTGATTTGGAGAAAACTGCAACGATCAATGAAATTATACCTATTACAGCGGTGGATATTTTAGCATATTTTAACATATCTTCCTCTTTTGCTTCAGGTCGCAGAGGTCTGAATATATCTCTAACAAATGTTAGAGCTGCTGCATTGAGAAGGGTATCTCCAGTAGACATTATTGCTGCTATTATAGCACCCAGCACAATTACCCCTACTACAGTAGGTAAGATTTCTTTAAGTGCCCATGGCATCGCTACTTCTGGGTTAGACAGGCCGGGATTGATTGCATAAATTGACATACCTACTAATGCAGCCCATACAGGAGTTATGAATAATACTGCAGATTGTATCAGCATACTATTCCTGGCAGTTGTGAAAGATCTGGCTGCAAACATCCTCTGGTAGTAATACTGCCTTACAAACGGTGCAACAGTCATGGTGGCAAGCATAACGAAATGCCATTCAACCGATTTTGGGAATAAAGTCCAGTATGCAGCTGGAGTACCTGCCTGAATCCCACTAAATCCTCCTGCTTTTATTAAAAGCATTGGCAATACAACTACCATTCCGAAGATAAATATTACTGCTTGAAGCAAATCAGTCCACATTACAGAATATAATCCACCTAATGTGCTATAAATTATAATTACTATTCCACCTATAAGTGCACCGTATGCTAAGCTAAGTCCTGTAATAGAGTTTAGTGCAGTTCCCATAGCAACATATTGAGATGCCAGTGCACCGAATAATCCTGCTAACATTACCAAACCACCAACAATACGTATAGGAACATAACCCTCGTATCTCCCTGCTAGCCAATCGAACATGGATTGGTATCCATACTTATCCCCTGCTTCTTTTATTTTTTTAGCAAGTAAAAAAGCAAAAGCAAGTGCACCTACACCGAAAGGTGCTACATACCACATTACTCCCCAGCCACTAGAATATCCCAGACCTACAGCTGCAAGCATAGCTCCACCGCCAACTTCGGAAGCTACTAATGTACAAACTATAAGTATCGGGTGTACTTTCCTGCCTCCCACGAAAAATTCTTCGGCACTTTCGATCCTGCGGGAAACAAAAACTCCAACGCCCAGCATAGCTACTACAAAAATAATAGCTGATACTGTTAAACTATTCATATCTTCACACTCCTTCCCGAAAATTGTTTTTATGATCGCCAATTTTAAATTGATTTATTTCTTTTAAATCACTAGCCCCGGAAAATAGGCCTCTAATAGAAAATAATCATCTGAAACTGCATTTAAACTGTACAGTCATATTTTTGAAAGGGAATTCTTAATACCCTCGTTCTAGAAACTCAACTATTTCCTTCTTATTCATTTTTTCGAACCCTAGTTTTTCCACAGTTATACCTTCTTTCCAGTAGTCGGCATTATTCAAAGTTGATGCAAGTCGTATTACAGCATCTGTGTTAGGAGTATCACAACCCAGATATTTCCCTAAAGAGGATATTGGTACCAGCCCAAAGAGAGTGTCTTCCACAACGTACCTGTGTTTAAGGTGACCCGGGGACCCTGACCCTCCATGAACTTCGCTAGTTGTTACTATTTCATGCAGGTCTTTCCCTTTTAACCCATAAAAATCATAGAGCATCCTTTTTGTAGATACCAGGTTAATGCCCAGTTTTTCTCCAATACACAATCTTTCATTATCTACAGCTTCGAGCACTCTGCAAACCGATTCAGTCATTCCTTCCCAGTAAAAGTCAAAATTGCCTTTAGTGTTTTCTATTCTGCCAGCATTAAGTATTGAGGTTGGAGTATGTAATACACAATTTAAGTTATTTAAACTAACCTCCAGTACGTTTTTCGCAGGAACAAACTCCTCAAACAGCTCTTTCAAAGCCTTAACAACTTTTTCAGTTTTCCGGGATGGTAAAACTGCTACAGGCATCTGGTATTTTATTGCCATTATTTTTACCTTATTTGCCTCTATTCGTCTGCAGGCATATATCATTGATGCAGTAGAAGCTACATCTACTTTATCTTCCATCCCTTTTTCCTTCAGCAGGTTATAAAATCTAATATCTCCATAATTACCCGGGAGAAAAACAACTATTTGGCCTTCCTCTGCATGCGGTAAATATTCGTTCATCATAAATTCATGTGCAAATGCTGGTACAGCCATCAATATTAAATCTGCCCCACTTACTGCTTCTTTCATATCTGTTGTAGCTTTTTCCACTCTACCAAAACCCTCTACTACACCTGTTACTTCCACCCCTCCTTTTTCTATAATGGCTTTCAGATTCTGTTTAAATTGAGGTGCTTCATAAAGCCTGACTTCAAACCCTTTTATTGCAAGATGTCCGCTAAAAGTGGTACCTGCATTACCAGCACCTAATACTGCAACTTTTTTAATCATTTAACCCATCCTCCTCAATATTTATATAATCAAGTTCAAATCTAAAACTTTTGATTTAAATTTGATTTGCAAAACAGGTTATAACTTATACATTTAAAACCTATACCGTAAACTCATCGATTTTATATCTTTCCAGTTTTTCTTCGATAATTCTGATGCCTAAACCTGGCTTTTCATTTACTTCCACATTCCCGTCAATTATCTGGTCGGAGTAATCTGAAATATCATCTTCCAGGCGTGTTGGTGAAGAATAGGCGTGTCCAACCCCCCAGAGATTTCTTGCTGAAGCACCTAACTGTAGACTCGCTGCCTGGGTTATACCTTCTTCAATCATAGAATTCATCATGCATGGAATGCCAAACGCATCTGCCAGGTCCATTATTTGTTTGGCTTTATAAATACCTCCATGTTTGGCTACTTTTATACTAAATAAATCAGCAGCTTTTTCTCGTATCAGTCTTGCGGCATCGTGTATTGAAAACAAACTTTCATCAGCAGATACCGGAATATCAATAGATTTCCTTACTCTCGCCATACCGTCAATATCCCAGTAAGGTACAGGCTGCTCAAGTAGGGCAATATTATATTTTTCAACTAATCTTACAAACTTTATAGCAGTACCAGAATCCCATCCTTGATTTGCATCCACTATTAACGGAAAACCGTCTCCAACTGCCTCTCTGACAGCTTTAACTCTTTCCGCATCTGCCAAGACATCCAGGGCACCAACTTTTATCATAATCGATGAATAGCCTGATTTCTTTATCTCTAGAGCTTCTTTAGCATTATTTTCGGGTTTATCACTTCCCAGGGCCCCCATTATTGGTATTCTTTTTCGTAGTTTGCCTCCCAATAGGGTATGTACCGGAAAATCTGTAACCTTTCCCATAATGTCATAACATGCCATATCTATTGCCGCTTTTGCAAGATAATTATCTTTTACAATACAATCCATTTTTTCGTGTATTTTTGCAATATTCACAGGTTCCGCACCAATGATTGCAGGACCTAAATAGTTTTTTATTACCACTTTCACAGTCTCGGGATTTTCTCCAGTAAACATAGACATTGGATCAGTTTCTCCAATTCCCATAAATCCTTCATCGGTATACATTTTGACAACGATCGGCTCTGTAGTTCTAAGCGTACCGTAAGCCTTTGATAAATTATAAGGTTTTTTTAACGGTACCTTAATATGAACTACTTCAATTTTAGTTATTTTCACTTAATTCAGCCCCCTAACATCTGTCATTTAAAAATAGCTTTGTGTCTTAATCCAGCAATACTCTCCCAGAGTTTATTTTTGCTCATCTATTTCTCGCCTGTCTTTAAGTATCGATGGATCTGTTCTATATCCATGCCTGAAAGGCCAAGATTTTCAAGACTACGACCTATTTTGACAAAGTCTTTGTTAAGCAAAAGCTGACCCAGCTTTACTACAGTCTCTATCCTGTCGGCCTTTACACCTGTCAGCCTAGCTAAAGACAGCATGGGCACCAGTCCCATAGGAATGTCTTCCAGGATGTAGCGTGTCTCAAGGGCCTTCTGACCCTGTATCTGTGCATAGGCATCGTTCTTCCTTACGGTCTCTGACAGGGTATTTTCACGTACACCGTACATTATTTCATACCAGTCAAGCACAGACCGCAGTTTTATCCCCAGGGCCTCTCCTATCGCCATTCTTTCCCTGTCCATCTCTTCTACAAATGCACCGATGCTCGGGGTTATACCATCATAGTAATATTTCCACTTACGATCTGACTCGATTAAAGATGTATTGAGCAGTGTCGGACCGGGATGCATCATGGCGTTAAGATTTTCTAGACTTGTCTGCAGTACGTTAGCACCACCGTACATCTGCTCATATGCAGTGTTCAGAAGCTTTACAACCCTTTCTGTCTCTGTTGAAGGAAGGGCAGATACCATTAGGCTTTTTTTAATACCCATTATATTTGCACAGCCGGGTTTTGGACTGCGGCATGCATAAACAAGTGACTGGGCTTCTGCTATGGTTACATCAGCACTACACTGCTCATCGTCCAGCACTTTCCTGAATTCTAACGCGCCGCCGGTAGCACCGGGGTGTATGAATACTACCTGTCCATCCTCCAGATATGGTGCACAGGCCCTTGCTATATCCCTATGTGCCAGTGCCGGAGTTACTACCATTACAATATCCGAACCCTTTACTGCTTCCTGTATGCTGGTAGTAGCCAGTTCAAGTTTACCGAAGCCCTGCACTACATCACCTTCCAGGCGAATGCCTCCCTGTAGCTTTATTGCATCTACTGTCTCAGGTATAATGTCGTACAGCCTCACAGGAAAACCCATAAGGGCTAGGTGACCGGCTGTGGATTGGCCTCCGTTTCCTCCACCTATTACAGCCCATGTTAAATTACTTTCTTCTTTTAGCTGGTTATTCATATTTGCACACCTCCAGTTTGAATCTCGTGGTCAGGGGCGTCCAGCCCCTGAAACACGGCATTTCTTACAGCGACTACATGTAGTCGCTGTTGACTATTTCATACTGTATAGCAAACCTCTCAGATGTTCTACTTCAACTTTTAGTC
>JABVCK010000022.1 GCA_013540605.1 Bacillota bacterium | reverse complement strand
ACTTCCTGCCAGTGCTGACCTTTCTGAGGCTTTTTGCTTCGATCCACTGGTTTACCTTCCACATCGGCAAAAGGTTGTCTGTTATCATATACCTTTCGATAACCCTGCCGTTTTCTGTTTCAAACTTAAAACTCTTAAGCTGAAACCGTTTGTTTTCCATTTGCATAACATACCAACTCCTATTTTTAAGATAGGGGTAGTATATCATGCTGAAATGATTGTCAGAGAAACGCAAACCAAAAGCATACCTTATCTGACTTAGCCCTGGTAGTTGAACATTGCCCTTATTTTTTCAGAAAGCGTTGGAAGGATAGTCGAGCCAAACAGCAGATACAATCCTGCAAGTACTAAAGCTCCCAAAACCACACTGATCATTATGTTAATGGCTAAGTCAATCATCCCTGACCCACTTTTATCTGATACTATCCCCTTAACAGTAACTACTGCCCTCAACATCTTTTCTCTTGCCTTCGCAATTAAGTTTTTCATAATTCGATCTCACCTTTCACACTTATTATTGATTGTTTAATGACTGCTAGCAATGAGGGGGAGAAAAACTTTTTAAAAGGTTTTCTCCCCCTCAAGCTCCCCTTTTTTCCAAACAAAAAGGCGGGGTTTCTATCGTGTTAATTTGTATCGTGTACATCTTCTACAGGAAAGATTGCCGTGTCCACAAAGCCCTCCCCGTGCTGGGAACGAAGCAGATTCTGTACCGCCGGAAGCTTACTGGTCAGCTGGTTTTTTACCCTGGTTACAAGTTTTTTCATTACGATTTACCTCCTCGTATAAAAACGGTGAAGATTGAGGGAAAACATTACAGCATCGTATTTTTTATCAAAATCATGTTCAAAGAAATTGCTGTTGATATATTTGCGTCCTGTGCGCCGCTCAGCTTGCCGGCAGCTATTTGCAACGTTTCCCCCAATCTGTCCGCAGCTTTCAACCATATCCAATTTATTAATTAAACCCACAGATGAAATCATTTTTTTATATGTTTTCCAATTTGTCAATAACTTTTTGACCACGGCAGTTTTAGCAGCAGTTTAGTCCTTTTCTTAGCTTGTAAATGGAAAGTTAGGTTAATACAGATGCCATTCTTTTCTTTGCGTTATGCTTACTTTACAAAGATATGTTTTGAATCATTTTGCACTACACCTCTTTCATGTGTAAGCAATCTCATATTTTCCCTTTAATTTTCTCGAAAAAAGCATCTGTCAGTTCGGCAGCGTCAGCACAGGATTTTTCATTGAAATTCTTGTTGAAAGGGTCGCTGAATCCGTGTTTCCCGCGCAATACCTTTGTCTCAACATTCGATCTTATCAATGAGCCTGCCAGTTCTTTCACGCTGAATGACTTCTCTTCTTCGGGAAATATGAGCAAAACCGGGTATTTCGGGTCAATATGAAGAAAGTCCCTTATCCGGGAACCATAGTACCCGACCAAACCATCGCACGCGCTGCAATCTCCGCTCAACAGCCATGCCGTTGTCGCTCCGATGCTGAAGCCCAATACAAACAGATATCTGTACCGATCCCTGATTTTCATTATTACTTGCTTTGCTTTCAGGGCCGCCGACTCGAACCCGACATTTTTCATAAAATGCCGGTATGCTTCTTCTTCCTGGCTGTAATCAAAGACCTTGCCGACGTTCGTCAAATCGGGGCAGAAAACGTCGTAACCCTGCCTGAAAAAACGCTCACAAACCGTCTCCATATGCCGGTTAATTCCATATATCTCATGCAGCACTATCAGCGCCGCGTCCGAATTGTTTTTCATTACCAGCATTTTCCCAATCCCCTTTCGCATCAATAGAGCTTTCTTCCAAACCTGCGGCCAAGCATCCATATCCAGACAAGTGCTACCGCCAGCGCAGGAATCATAAGCAAACTGTTTCCTTCCATGCAAAGCTTCGCAGCCCAGAAGGATATGTCAATAGGCGCCTGAACGCTTTTTATTACACTTTAGCTTCTTCACAGGCTGTTTTCTACAGACTGACCTTTGACGATATATTCCGCAGGACGTGTTTTCCCGTTTTCTGTTGCGAATACATTTTTAAATTTAACAGGCAGCCCTGCGGAAATGAAAAAGCTTCTTCCGTCATTCAATTGAAAATGGACATGGGGTTCGCTCGTATTTCCAGAGTTACCGCATTTGGCAATTGCCTGACCCCGGACAACCTTCTGGCCTAATGCAACGGTTATGCTGTTCGGCATGAGGTGGGCGATGGTGCTAAATTCTTTTTCATTATGCTTGAGCATAATAAAGTTCCCGCGAACATCTTTCGCCCTGCATTCAACCCTGCCACCGCCATATACCCTGCTTTCCGGATGATTGTCGGCAATGCCTACAACTTCGCCGTCAGCAGGCGCCAGAACGTCTCGCCCATAGCAATAATATTCCTGTAACTCTTTGCCGCTTCCGGAGCAAGTTTTTCCGTTTTTATCAACGATGACAAAATCATAGGCATAGCGCTGTGGCCACATATTCCAGGAATGGGAGGTTTTCTTGTCTACGCCGCCATTTGCGACGTACCATTGTCCCTGAAAGGGCAATATGAAATCCGTCTTGGCAGTATAATTCTCTTTTGAAGGCAGGCAAAAACGATGATGGAACAATATCAATGGATAAGATAGAAGCTGTTGTATGCTCTGGCAAAACACCGGCAAATTGCTGAATATCTCAATAAACCCGAGCAAAAAGAACAGCAAGAAGAGTGTAAGATAAGTATTGCCGGTGATGCTTCCCAGCAGCCCTATCAAGCCGAGCCACTTTAATTTGGCTAGGATACTGACAAACCTGATCATATCTTAATCATCCCAAGTCATCCTTCCATAATTTCAAAATTATCTTCTACTTTGACATGAAAATCCTTCGCTGTGTCAAGCGCCAGCTTAATTACGTTCTGGACATGAACGGCGATTCTTGCCGACTTGACCGGACTTCAAAAGCGCAACATTCATAAACATGGCTCACTTTCTGGTGAGCGTTGGGTGGCTCACTTTCTGATGAGCGCGCGCGGCCAAATTTGCGTTGACAAACACATATTCAGTACCATCCAATTATTTCCTGAGCTCTTTCACTATTTCATATAGTTCTTTAAGGGCAGGTAAAGGATAGTTGTATGATTCCGAATATGATAAAAGTTCCCGCGTCAATGTATCAATTTCGTTCACGGCAGACAGAGCATGATCGACCGCCATCAAATGTCCCGTTTTGGTGGGCAGGAATCTTGCTAAAATCCATTGTAATCTTTTTGTCGGCCAGCGCAACAGCCTTGTATTCTGTAGTTCGTCATAAAATCCTTGAGATTTAAACATTTGAACGGACTGCTTAACGGCTTCGATGGCAAGCCTGAGAGCGGCTGAACTGCGCAGGCTACGTGGCGCACCGCGCTCATATTGAAGAGCGAGACAGAGCGGTGTGATAAGCGCGCAGTGATTCTTGAGCCATGCGTTGATATCGGGCTTGCATGATAGACGAAGCGATGTACCGGAAAGCAGTTTCTCCAACACTTGTATGTAACTGTTCTGTTTTTCAAAAGAGCCGATGGTTAACGTACAATTGTCTTTGTGCCAATTGTAAACCACTTCGCCGTCCCTATGCCCCGCACAGCTCAAAAAGCCAAACAGGAGCAGAGGCTTTGATAAAGATGTTTCCATAAAAGAGGCGAAGGTTTTTTCCGACTCGCAGTTGTTGCCGATAAGCGCGATCATGCCTGTGGCTGTGTTTTGGGCCAGCACGGGCAAGACATCCCGGAGCTGTGACTTTTGCACGACAGCGAAGATAATATCGTATCCATCGTCAGGTTTCAGACAATCCACGACCCGTATATGATCGACCGTTCTGTTTTTCTGTTTGAAATGCTGGATAATGAGACCGTGTTCAAGCAGGTCGTCGTAACGCCTGCCGCGTGCCAACATGGCAACCGAGTGATTGCCTTTGCATAGTTCGTGCGCCAAATAGCTGCCAAGGACACCAGCGCCATATACAAGTACGTTCATAAAAATCCTCCATTCCAAAAAGCCTACCTCCTGGCGGTGCTATGCACCCGGTGTAGGGGTGTGGTTGCACTGCTCCCGCTCCAAAGCAAATGCGTCCAGCAACCCAAAGCACGCACGCTTCTTGCCCCATCCCGCCGTGCCGCAGCGTGAGGGCATTGTTCTTGCAGTGCCGCCAAACATGCCCTGACAAATCCCCTTCTTCTGGCACTTACACTCATTTAGCAGTTACGGATCAATAATATATTCCTTGCGTTACTTCCGCTTATATCTGTTACTCTCACCAAAAAACGTTATATCCGAATACCCGGCATAAATCTTCCCAGAGTGCTTGACTCCACTTGGAATAAAATATCTATCTCCCTTTTGATAGGTATTCTTTACTCCATCAATTACCATCTCAATCTTACCTTCCAAAACAACAGCCCACTGACTTTCATGAGAATGCTCTGGCAAATCAATATCTTCATCAAACTCCATGAAAAGGATTTGATGATCATCTCCTTGCGAAAGATATGCCTTAGCACCTTTAAATGGTAAATCCGCTTCTCCCAGATTAACAATTGGGCTAGGAAAAATGTTTAACATTAATATTTCCTCCTGTTACTTATACTTACGTTCATAAAATTTCTCCTTTCCAAATAGACTCTGAATTATCCTATCAGCGCTTGGGCGTAATTCCAAGCAACCTGCAAAGCAACGCTTTAATGGCTTCTTTTTTAGCCTCTGTGCTTTTTTCTCCATTGTCATGAACCACCGCGCTTACACCGAAAAGCAGGAAGTCGGTCAATAAGCCGGTATCTGTTTCCGGCGGCGAAATTTCTCCGCGCCGAATATAGTCATCAATCAGTTCGCAGAAAATCGGCCTTAACGATATGAGCGTGTTTTGATGAAGCATCATCAATACTTGCGTATTAGCCGCTCCTTGGTTCATGTTTGCGTATTCCCTCAAAGAGCTTTCCAGATCCGAGAGAATATGCTCCAGCAAATCCCAAAAAGATGATTCTTTTCGCTCGCTTATGATATGCTCGATTTTTTTTACGTACGCAATATTGTATTGCTCCAACACCGTTTTAAAAATTTCCTCTTTTGAGGCAAAATGATGATAAAACATACCGATTTCGCCATTAGCTTCTCCTACAATAGAACGAATAGAGGTTTTTTCATAGCCTTGCTGCAAAAACTGCCGAAATGCTATTTCGATTAATTCCTGTTTTCTTAACTCAGGTTGCATTCGTGCCATTACTCTAATATCATCCTTTCTGTGATGTTTTCATGTATAATACATGCTCTTTATTGTAGCTGCGTATTCCCTTTCTGATTAACATAGGCATGATTAGATATCGATACAATGTATTGCCCGGATGCAGCCACTTTCCATGATAAACGGAAGGCATAACCGGTGCCCCGGAAGTCGTACCGAACGTAATGGTGCATATTTCATACCCCTCCTTACTACCCATTCTTGCAATTATCTCCCCACCTGCATTTGTAATCAAAGAACCACCCATTAACCGGAAGCTTTCATTAAAACTTTTCACGCCGAAGCCTCCCATAAATTTGGGGAACGAACCGACAGCATTAACATAAACCGTTGGAACTCTCAGATATTTTGAGTATGTAGCGGCAACCAGATAAGGTTGCTGTTCGAAAAGCACCACATCCCTTTCAGATATTCGGGCGCTGGTTTTATAAGGAGCGGGACTAGCATGCGGCATCAGCATAAAGTCTATGTTTGCATCTTTCATTCTATTAAGCCTCTCCACATAATGGTTGTCAGCACATATACCAATTCCAATCCTTCCAATATCAGTATCAATATATATGTCTCCTTTACTACGCTTGAAACAGTATGATTCTGCATCTTCCTTACGGATAATACCGCATATTCTTCCGTTCGGGCTGCTTAATAAATATGAATTATAAAAATCTTTGCCATCCGTCTCGATGAATCCTGCTCCTATATAGATTCCCAATTTTGCAGAAAGTTCGCAAGCCCACTGCGCTGTCTTTCCGTCTGCCGGTTCAGCAAACTGCCAGATCGATTGATTTGGAATATACCCGCAACCGGAAAGCTCAGGCAGTACCGCTAGCTCAGCTCCTTGAGCCGCCGCTTGTGTAATTATGGAAGATGCCGCGCTGTATCCTGACGCTTGGTCTTCGTAATGGTTTTTCAACTGTATCATGGCAATTTTAACTAATCTCATATGCACCGCTCCTTACAGAACATTGTTCTTTAAATATAATTTTAGTTAAAGAACAATGTTCTGTCAATGGCTTTTTTATTATTGTCTATATTATGGTTAAGTTGCTCTATTGAGACGTTTCACATATCTTAGTCTTATGCTTAAGTACTTATTACTCGCTAATCCTCCAGACATGTTCCCGCGGACACATCAAACCATTTCAATTTCCGTCTGCATATTTCGACCGCATCCGGACACTGTTTCCGGCAACATCCGGACAGCATTTCGGAAATATCCGGACAGCATAACGGCACATCCGGACACCTTGTCGAGTTATTAAAATAAAAGGTACTCTTTAATCAGAAAGATTAAAGGGGGCCAATCGATGAGGAGGCTAGATATGCTGAAAGCAAGAGAAATTTTAAGATTGAAACATGAGGCGGGGCTGTCCCTGAGGGAAATAGGTCAAGCCTGCAACTGTGGCAAGACAACAGTATCAGAGATTCTTGAACGGGCCAAAAAGGCTGGAATAACATGGCCTATTGAGCTTAGCGACAAGCAATTGATGTCAATGCTTTATCCAGCTGTAGAAACCAGGACATCACCTATTGAACCTGATATGGAGTATATCTTTCATGAAATGAAGAAAAAGAACGTCACGCTGATGCTTTTATGGGAAGAATACAAGGAAAAGCATCCCGATGGAATCATGTATACCCAGTTCTGTGAACGTTACAGGAAATTCAAAAAGGACAATAAGATCTCCATGCATAAAGAGCATAAAGCAGGCGAAGAAATGGAGGTCGACTGGGCAGGAGATACCATGTCCTATGTGGATACCGATACCGGAGAATTAAAGATGGCATACCTCTTTGTTGCCGTACTTCCGGCAAGCAGCTATCCTTTTGTTTATGCTTATGCAGATACAAAGATCGCAAACTGGATCGATGCCCATGTCAGGGCATACGAGTACTATGGCGGTGTTCCCAAAATCACCATACCGGACAACACAAAAACGGCTGTCATCAAGCCTGACCGTATAGACCCTCTGTTGAATAAGAGCTACCATGAGATGGCAAGACATTACCGGACAACCATTATCCCCGCAAGGTCAGGAAAACCAAAGGATTATCCTCAAAATCGTATTATCTTCAAAATCAGGAGAATTGGCTGCTTTTGTAATCAATATACGTTTTAAAATTGAAGATAATAAATCCATATATGATGTTATCCTTTAAATAGCCTGATACAGGCAGAAGGAGGATAACATATGACGAAACTTGAAACTACCATTAACACCGTACTACAGCAGTTAAAACCTAAACTTGCCAGCGAAACTTGGGAATCCAGACGCCGCTATTTCAACCAGATGATAAGGCTGGCTGAAAAACTTAACATCACAGAACCCTGCCAGGAACTTTATGATGCCTTCATTGCAGATGACAACAGTTCTCACGAACGGCATTCATTGCATGTCCGCTGTGTAAAGCTGGTTGATGCATCAGCCGGCACACAAGCAAAGGATGAGCATGGAATTCTGTTTAATGAACCATCCATACCGGATGAAGCAACTGTCCAGAAATTCTTTCAAAGCTGTGAGTTCCCGATAACAAATGGTGTACGCATTGATTACCTTATCGTCAAGGCTGGTATTGAAATGAAATACCTTAATCTGACGGATTCAACCATTGGACAGTACAGGCATTCCTGGATGGATATATGCCGTTACTTTAATGCAGCCAGTTCCCATGTGTATGATGAGGCACTGATGCAAGATTACCTACAGGAAATAAATATCCAACGCAGCAATAACTCCATGAAAGAATGGAAGTGGAAAATAAACCGCAAAGCTGCACATGTCCTTATGGAAGTTGCAGGTACAGGATGTTTCCATTGGGAAACCATCCATAAAAATATCAGTTGCAACACTCCAGAAGCGGAATACATCCGTCAGCAATACACGAATTCCATCAAGCAGAGGAATCTCAGCCAGTCCACGATTGGACTGCATGACTATGTATTTCGCAAAACAGTCGAGTTTGCTGGAATAGAAACCCAAGAGGATTTACTATCCCTTACCCCGGAAGCAGTCCAGCTTGTCATTAGCAAACTTGCTGATAACTGCAGCAGACGGAGTATGGCAACCATACTTCCGATCCTGCGTTCTATGCTGAAATCCTTACATACATACAGCCTGATTAAGAGGGAATTGGCTGGTATGGTGATGGGAGGCTTCGTGCATAGAGGCTCAGTTGCCACATATATTTCCGAAAAAAACCAGACAGATCTGGTTACAGGGTTGGATCAAGAATCCAAACGTACAAGGGCTGTTATCTTCCTTGCACTGCGTCTGGGACTGCGCGACTGTGACATCTGTAATCTCACTTTTCAGGAAATAGACTGGCAGCATGACAAAATACGGTTGGTCCAGAAGAAAACAGGTGAACCGCTTGTACTGCCTCTACTTCCGGATGTGGGAAATGCACTTATGGATTACATCCTTAATGAAAGACCAAAACGGAATGATCATTACCCGTATATATTTTTGCGGAAGCAGGCTCCTTACAATAAGCTGACTTCCGTATATTCCACCTGCTCCAAGCTATTAAACAGGATGGGAATCAAACCGGTAAATGGAAATGCCACAGGTGTCCACCTTTTCCGGTATTCCTTGGTACACAGGCTGTTGGCTGCCAAAGTACCGCATCAGGTCATTAAGGATACCCTTGGACATACCTCCAAGGAATCTGATAAGCCATATCTTTCCATGGAGGAATCCATGCTCCGCATGTGTGCACTGGATCTGTCTGTCATAGGCAGAATGACATGGAAGGGAGATGGCATTAATGGTTGATTATGAATTTAACAGCCTGTTAGGCCCTTTCATTGATGCATTTATCAGACAGAAACAGGCATCCGGCTATCCATACAAATCCTCTGCTAGGATCTTACACCATTTTGATTTACATGCAGCGGATAAGTTTCCTGAGGAAACAACAATCACGAGGGAAATGTGTGCGTCATGGATTTATTTAAAACCAGATGAACATCCCAATGGGCTTTTAAGGCGTGTAACTCCAGTGAGGCAGCTCGGGAAATATATGAATGGGCTTGGTTGTGATGCTTACGTTATCCCAGGCCATGTGCCGGATAAACAGGTCAAATATGAAGCCCATATTTATACGGATGCTGAACTGAAGGCCTTCTTTAATGCTATTGACCATTGTCCGGCTTCACCGTTTTCACCGACCAGGAAGTATGTCATACCAGTCATCTTCCGTGTACTGTACTGCTGCGGACTCCGTTCCTCAGAAGCACGTCTTCTGAAAAAGGAAGATATTGATCTTGAAACCGGAAAGATAACTGTCCGGGAATCCAAAGGCTGGAAAGCACGTATCGTGTACATGAGTGCAGATCTGCTGGAAGTATGCAGGGAATATGATTCCATCATGGAATCCATGCTGCCTGGGAGACAGGCATTTTTTCCGAATAAAGATGGATCGTACTACAGTAAGTCAGTAATTGACTGCTGGTTCCATGAGTTCTGGGACAAACTGCCAGAAGCCAGGGCGGTTACCGGAAACCCGGCAAGAGTGCACGACTTCCGTCACGGGTATGCAGTGCACCGTTTGAACCAGTGGGTTAAGGAAGGGCAGGATATCAATGCACTTTATCCTTACCTTAGTGAATACATGGGACATTCCAACTATGCTGACACGGATTACTATCTTTCCCTTGTAGAGGATTTTTACCCGGAAATGGAACAGCGTCTTTCTTCTGTAAAAGATGAGATTCTGCCGGAGGTGCATCATGAAGAAGAATGAAATGTATTTTTATCAGTTACTCCGCGATTTCTTGACTGGCTATCTCATAAAGAGAAGGAACTTCAGCGATAAGACGGTCAGGTCCTACAGACAGACACTAAACCTTTTGCGGAATTACTTTCGTGAGGAAAAAGGTATCAGCTTTGACAAGATGGATTTTTCCTGTTTTTCAAGGAGCAGCATTTATGATTTCCTGATGTGGCTTAAGGATGCCAGGAACAGTTCAACACAGACACTTAACCTGAGGCTGTCAGCCATTAAATCCTTCCTGAAATACTGCAGTGAGGAAGACATGGAACTGATGCCAGTGTACCTTGATGTTTCCAGCATACATGCCTTCAAAGGATTTAAAAAGCCTTACGTAGAATACCTGACGCAGGAACAGTTGAAGCTCCTGTTCTCACTGCCAGACATAACAACACGGCTTGGCAGGCGCGACCGCTTCTTCCTGATTTTTGCCTACGAGACAGGGGCGAGGATGCAGGAACTGCTCAACCTGCAGATCAGTTGCATCATCCGAAGTGATGTAAGTGTTAAGGTAAGGATCCATGGCAAAGGGAATAAAATAAGGTATGTCCCATTGCTTGGAATCACAGTGAAGCATCTGGATTCCTACCTTGCGGAATTCCACAAAGAAAGCCAACCTGAAACTTTTCTATTCTATACGATACATGATTCGCAGCATACGCAGATGAAACCAGGGACAGTCGATTACTTCATGAAAAAGTATGGGAAACTCGCATATGAAGCTGATAACAGTTTTCCAGAAGGACTGCATGCACATATGCTCAGGCACAGCATTGCCATGGCAATGTATAAGAAGGGTATCCCAATCTCTTATATAAGGGATTTCCTTGGCCACAGCAGCATAGACACGACGACTGTTTATTCGTATGCCGATGAAGAAACCATTACCAAAGCACTGGAAGCTGTAGATCATGAAGAATCCACTGGTAAAGCAACTACTGCAAAGCACAAAAACTGGAAAGGCAAGGAACAGTATCTGCTTGAGTACTGCGGACTAAGCTGATTTATTATCTTCAAAATAAGGCGGGACTGCCTTATAATTAAAGGTGGTTCTGCTGATTTTGAAGATAATACGATTTTGAGGATAATCCTTTTTATCTTAAATTTAAGATAACAAAGATAAAGCCGCCGACGAAAACATGGTGGGCAATGTATCAAGAAGGATTATTGCCGCACTTCGGAACAGGCAATTTTTCAGCCTGTATGAAGTCAACCGGGCGATTGCTGAAGAACTTCTGAAGTTCATACACAGGCCTTTTCAGAAGATGGAAGGCAACCGAAAGACTGCCTTTGAGAAGATTGATAAACCCTGCTTGCAGCCGTTGCCTGCAACAAAATACGAGTATGCCGACTGGAAGGAAACAAAAGTCGCATTTAATTACCATATTGAGTACGAAGGCTTTTTCTACAGCATCCATTATTCCTACATAAACCGCCCATGCTCGGTGCGTGCAACATCCAAAACCATAGAGGTATATATCGGCAGTGAAAGGGTGGCTGCACATCCGAGAAATTACAACCCTTTCAAACGGTACACCACCCTGGAAGAACATATGCCGGATGAACATAAGGCGGTTTACGGGTGGAGTACGCAGCGTTTTCTGTCGTGGGCGGACAAGACCGGTCCCAATACCTGCAAGCTCATCCAAAGGATTCTTGAAAGCCGTGAATATCCTGTCCAGAGCTATCGGGCCTGTATGGGCATCATGCGTCTTAGCAAAAGCTATTCCGCTGAAATAATGGAGGCTGCCAGCCGCGAAGCCCTTGATAAGAATGCCTGCTCCTTCAAGTATTTCAACATCATTCTCAAACAGGTCGTTGCAAGTTTCCAGAAGAAACAGGATGAAAAAATCATTCATCATGAAAATGTAAGAGGAAGCAGTGCTTATGCGGGAGGTGGTATCCATGCTTAACAATCCTACGGTAGAAAAACTTAAGGATATGAAACTCAAGGTCATGGCCCAAATGTTGAATGACCCAGACCCAGGGCTTAGAGAGCTGTCCTTTGAGGAAAGATTGGGTATCATGGTCGAAAAAGAATGGCTGTCCAGGAAAAACTCCAGGATCAAGAGGCTCCTATACAATGCCTCTCTTGGCATGAATGCCTGCATTGAGGACATTGACTATACTCAAGACCGTAAAATCGATAAAAAGGCCATCCAGACGCTTTCCACCTGTGCTTTCATTGTCCAGAGACTGAATGTTGTGATTACAGGCAAAACCGGGACCGGGAAATCGTATCTCGCATGTGCATTGGGCAACAACGCCTGCCGCCATGGATATACAGTTAAATACTACCGCATGCCTGAGCTCCTGCTGGAAATTCAAGAAGCAAAGAGTGAGAACGGGTATCATAAGTTCATGAACCAGTTGCATAATGTAAAGCTTCTGATCCTGGACGATATAGGCCTTAAGTCTTACACCCTGGAAGAAAGCAGAGATATCCTTGAAATTGCAGAAAGCAGATACAACAAAGCCTCTACCGTGCTGTCCGGACAGATTCCCCATACGCATTGGTATGACTTGTTTCCTGACCCCACGCTAGCTGATGCGATTATGGATAGGGTAATTCACAATGCATATATCTTTGCTTTAGACTCGAAAAAATCCATGCGGGAGGTAATGGCAGAAAAGACAATCAAGGATATTGAAAGAAATGGTATATTATCATAAAATCGAATTACGCGATAAGGTGTCCGGATGTTTCCGGTTTAGTGTCCGGATGCCTCCGGAACCGCCGTCCGGATAATCCGGAATACGCATCCGTCTTTTCCGTCAACACAACCCCACCCGCCAGAGGCCTCTCCAAACGGCTGTAGATGTGTTTCCTCGAACAATCACACAGACAAAAAAACAGGGTTTTCCTGTATCCTGACCACCCGCCTGCACTCTTTCATCGGGCGGCAAATCACCGGAAAACCCTGTATTCAAGCCGTTTTTCAGGTATTTATTTATTTTTTACATTCTGCATCAATCCTACACACTCAACATGCCTTGAGGATACAATCTAACTTCCCGCAATCTTTATAACTATGTCGCAAAAAAGTCTGCAAATAAGCTGTATACAGCAATATTTTGTGTTGTAATTCTCCTGAAACATAGTTATAATTATAACCATGAGAGGGAGGTTTT
>JABVCK010000021.1 GCA_013540605.1 Bacillota bacterium | reverse complement strand
CTATGTACATTTTCAATCCCCTATACATAAGTAATACGTCTGATACGTCTACTTTATTGTACCACATAAAGAAAAAAATAGCAAGCAAAAAACCGCGATTCCTCGCGGCTTTTGAAAGATTTTTTCTCAAAAATCAAACTAACGTTCTGTTAAACTCGGGTAGAAAAATTTTCAACGGGTACTGGACATGAAGGTGAGCCGGTGTTATAATATAGAAAATGTAAATTGTCTCCTTTAAGCAGGTCCCGTGAGGCCGATAAGGAATGAGCGAATGTATAGAGCGAGGTTAATTATGTCATTACATGCTTCCTGTCGGCGACAGGAAGCTTTTTGGTTATAACTAAGAGGAAGGTGGGTGTTCGGAATGAACGTGAAGGCAAAGATTATGGATGAGACGGCCATCAACCGGGCGATTACCCGGGTTTCACATGAGATACTTGAAAGAAACAAAGGCGTTGATGATCTGGTTCTTGTGGGTATCAGGACCAGGGGTCTGCCCCTTGCCAAAAGAATCGCCTCCAAGATTAAAGAGATCGAAGGTGTGGACCTTCCCATCGGAGTCCTGGATATTACCCTGTACAGGGACGACCTGAGCACGATCGCCAAGCTTCCGGTGGTAAACGGTACACAGATAGACTTTGACATTAACGGCAGAAAACTGGTTCTAATAGATGATGTGCTGTATACCGGTAGGACTGTCAGGGCAGCGCTTGACGCAATAGTGGATATAGGAAGGCCGTCCAGTATACAGCTGATGGTTCTGGTTGACAGGGGTCACAGGGAACTTCCGATCAGAGCCGATTACGTCGGTAAAAACGTCCCCACATCCAACAGGGAGATTATCAAGGTAAACCTTGAGGAAGTGGACGGCGAAAATTCGGTTCTGATAGTAGAAATGGAGTAACGCAGACTGCCTTTAATTTGGTACGGAGAGGCCGAAAAGGGAGGGATTGCAATGTTTGCACAAACGGTTGTATATCAAGAATACGTTTTTGGATAGGGAGCCACTGCCACTTGCTGTAATCAGCAGGTGCGGTTGCTCTTTTTTATTGTACTACGGAAAGGGGACACACTGTCTATCAGTTGCCAGAGTATAGTTACCAGTTACCAGATGACAGATGACCAGACGTCAGGGCAAGTCTATAGGGTAAAATCTAAAGGCCTAGCCCGGATACCTGTGATCTGTGAACTGTGATCTACCAACTATGAAGGAATATCCCCGATGATAACGGAGGTGTGAGTATGAAGATAAAAAATCTTTTAGGGATTAGAGAGTTGGAAAGCGAGGATATTATTCAGATACTGGATACCGCAGCGCTTATGAAACCGATAATGGAAACCAAGAACAAAAAAACAAACTACCTGCAGGGTAAGATACTGGTTACCCTATTCTACGAGCCGAGCACCAGGACAAGGGTCTCCTTTGAACTCGCCGCCAAGTACCTCGGCGCCACCACCACGAATATTTCAACCTCAACCAGCAGCGTGGTCAAGGGAGAAACCCTTATAGACACAGCGAGGACGCTGCAGGCGATGGGAGTGGACATAGTGGTTATGCGGCACCCTATGACCGCATCCCACAGGCTGCTGGAAAGACACCTGGACGCAACTATCATCAATGCCGGAGACGGTATAAACGAACATCCCACCCAGGCGCTTCTCGATATATTTACAATGAGGCAGTACAAACAGAGGATAAAGGGATTGAAGGTGGTAATCGCAGGGGATATACTGCACAGCCGCGTTGCCCGGAGCAACATATGGGGGCTCACAAAGCTGGGGGCAAAGGTTGCCGTTGCAGGGCCGTCAACTCTGATACCGCGGGATATTGAAAAGCTCGGCGTAGAAGTATACAACAACGTCAGGGATGCTGCGGTGGATGCGGATGTGGTAATGGCTTTGAGGGTACAGCTGGAAAGACAGAAAAGCGGGCTGTTCCCATCCCTGAGAGAATACAGCATGTACTTCGGGATAGACGAAAGCGTCCTTGAAGTGGCAAAGGATGACGTGCTGGTGATGCATCCCGGACCGGTAAACAGGGGTGTAGAGCTGCCCAGCAGTATAATGGATGCGTCGAATTCGGCCATCGAGGAACAGGTAACAAACGGTGTTGCGGTAAGGATGGCCTTACTGTATCTACTTACAAGGGGAGGGGATATATAATGGAAAAGCTTTTGATAAAAGGCGGCAGGGTAGTCGACCCGTCAAGCAGTACCGATGCGGTTTTGGACGTACTCGTAGAGGGTAATAAAATTGTACTCATAGGAAAGGATATAGAAGGTGAAGGTTTCCAGGTGGTTGACGCTGGAGGAAAGCTGGTTTTCCCGGGGCTTGTGGATATGCACGTGCATTTAAGGGAGCCGGGGCAGGAGCATAAGGAAACCATCGAAAGCGGTACCAGGAGCGCGGCTGCCGGGGGATTTACTACTATAGCCTGTATGCCCAACACCGACCCCGTAATAGATACTCCGGCAATGGTTGAGTATATTAAACTAAAGGCAGAAAAGGCCGGGTATGTAAAGGTCAAACCGGTTGCTGCCATAACAAAGGGCCTCAAAGGGGAAGAGCTGTCCCCGATAGGAGAGCTGGTACAGTATGGGGCCGTTGCGTTTTCCGATGACGGCAGACCGGTGATGAACAGCAGAGTCATGAGAAGGGCTATGGAATACTCGTCCATGTGGGATGTGCCGATAATATCCCATTGCGAGGATACCGATTTGAGCGGCGACGGCCATATGAACGAGGGAGAGATGTCAACCGTCCTTGGAATGCGCGGAATACCTGCGATTGCAGAGGAGGTTATGGTAGCCCGGGATATAGCGATAGCCAGGTTTACAGGAGCAAGGGTTCATATTGCCCACGTAAGCACCGCCGGATCGGTGGAACTGGTCAGGAGGGCTAAGGCAGAGGGGGTAAGGGTAACCGCAGAAGCGACACCCCACCATTTCAGCCTGACCGACAGGGATGTGGACGGTTACAGCACTAACACAAAGGTAAATCCGCCCCTAAGGACGTATGAAGACGTTGAGGCGGTTAAGCAGGGCCTGAGGGACGGCACCATTGACGCGATTGCGACCGACCATGCCCCGCATCACAGGGATGACAAGGAAGTTGAGTATGCCGTAGCAGCCTTCGGGATATCGGGTCTGGAAACTGCCCTGTCCCTGGCTGTCACCAACCTTCTGAACAGCGGGATTCTAACTCCGATACAGCTGGCGGAACGCATGAGCACAGCCCCCGCCAGGATACTGGGGATAGAGGCAGGCTGTCTGAAGGAAGGCGGAACGGCCGATATCACTGTAATAGACCCCGATATAGAGTATGTTGTGGATGTGAACGCTTTTAAATCGAAGGGCAAGAACTCACCCTTCGACGGGATGAGCGTGAGGGGAAAAGCTGTATATACCATAGTAGACGGTATTATAAAAAACATTTAACAAAATGCTTGAATATATATACACACCAATGTATAATTATAATAATAGATTTAAGACCCCGGAAAAGGGGGAGGTAAAATGTTTGCCGACCGTTTGTTTAGCAAGATAAAACAAAGGAATAATCCTTCGGTCCTCGGGCTGGATCCCAGGCCGGAATTAATACCGAGGTGCCTGAGGCAGGGCAGCGGGGCAACCGAGGAGAGCATCGCCCTCTCGGTGAAAAGGTTTAACCGGGCTTTGATAGATGCCCTGGAGGATATAATCCCGGCGGTAAAACCGCAGGTTGCTTTCTATGAAGCGTTGGGCATCGAAGGGCTCAAGGCGTACAGGGATACTATAGAATATGCACAGGATAAAGGATTGATTGTAATCGGAGATATAAAGAGGGGCGACATTGCTTCAACGGCGGAGGCATACAGAGACGCCCACTTCAGAGGATATTTCAAATGCGATGCGGTTACACTGAATCCGTTTTTGGGATACGACTCGCTGAAGCCTTTTATAGAAGCCTGTAAGGAAGAGGGTAAGGGAGTATTCATACTGGTGAAGACATCCAATCCCTCCTCGGGAGAATTCCAGAACCTGATAGTGGATAATGAATATTTATACATGAAACTTGCAAAAAAGGTAGCGGAGTGGGGAAGAGATATCATCGGCGAACACGGATATAGTTCGGTGGGAGCGGTCGTCGGAGCCACGTACCCGGAGGAATTGAAGGCGCTCAGAGCTGTAATGCCGGATACGCCCATCCTTGTCCCGGGATACGGAGCCCAGGGCGGAACCGCCGGGGATGTGGTCCACGCCTTCAATAGAGACGGGTTGGGGGCGGTGGTAAATTCCTCAAGAAAGATTATGGGAGCATATTTGAACGCCGGGGGAAACGACGGGATAACGGTTGAGGAATTCAAGGAATACGCCCGGAGAGAGGCCCTGGATATGAAGCAGGATATAACCGATGAGATTGAAAAGTCAAAGAATATGAGTATAAGGAAGGATGGTTAAAGTGAAAGCATATCTCGTACTTGAAGACGGCAGCGTATTTGAAGGCAAGGCTTTCGGGGAAACCGGCGAGACGGTCGGGGAGGTTGTGTTCAATACCGGAATGACCGGATACCAGGAGATTCTCACCGATCCTTCCTATGAAGGCCAGATAGTGGTGATGACCTATCCGCTGATAGGTAACTACGGAGTAAATGACGGTCACAGCGAGTCGATCAAGCCCAGGGTGAAGGGTTTTGTTGTGAGGGAATTCTACAGGGATGCGATCGGCTGGCAAAATGGTGAAGATATTGAGAAGTACTTGAAAAAATACGGCATTATGGGTATTGAGGATGTGGATACCCGGGCGCTCACAAAGATTATCCGCGATAAGGGTACTATGCGGGGCGTAATAACAACCGAGAACCATTTTGATAAGGGTAAGGCCATCAGTCGCCTGAAAGGGTTTGATAATACCAACGCCGTGGAAAGGGTTACAACGGATGAGGTTTATTATGTAAAACCAAGATGCCTCAACGTTGCGGTTATGGATTTCGGGGTTAAGAAAAGCATTATAAATTCGCTGAGCAGCAGGTACTGTAACGTGAATGTCTTTCCTGCCTTTGCAACACCGAAACAGATACTCAGCCTTAATCCCGACGGCATAGTCCTGTCGAACGGCCCAGGAGACCCCAAGGATATGATGGCTATCATTGAAAATATAAAGGAGTTGGCGGTCAAAAAGCCGGTCCTGGGCATCTGCCTGGGACACCAGATGCTGGCCCTGGCGCTTGGGGGAAACACCAGCAAGATGAAATACGGCCATAGGGGATGCAACCACCCTGTTAAGGATATTGAAAGGGATAAGGTATACATTACATCCCAGAACCATGGATATGTTGTGGAAGCGGAAAGCTTGAACCCGGATAAGATTAAGGTAACGCACCTGAACATGAACGATGGCACCCTTGAGGGGTTCAGGCACAAACACCTGCCGATAATAAGCGTGCAGTTTCATCCCGAAGCGGCTCCGGGCCCGCAGGATACGCAGTACCTGTTCGATGGATTTATCGGCATGATGGAGAAGCACAGGAGGGAGAAGGAGTATAATTATGCCTAGGGATCAAAGGGTAAAGAAGGCGCTGGTAATAGGGTCCGGGCCCATTATAATAGGCCAGGCCGCAGAGTTTGACTATTCGGGGACCCAGGCCTGCCAGGCGCTTAAGGAAGAAGGAGTGGAAGTTGTACTTGTAAACAGCAACCCTGCCACCATAATGACCGACCAGCAGGTGGCAGACAGGGTTTACATAGAACCCCTTACTATAGATTTTGTTGAAAGGGTTATAGACAGAGAGAGGCCGGATAGCCTTCTAGCTACAATGGGAGGCCAGACCGGCCTGAATATTGCTATGGAGCTGGCAGAAAAAGGGATATTGGCGCGGTACGGCGTCAAGCTGATAGGTACGAGCATCAGTTCAATCACCATGGCGGAGGACAGGGAGCAGTTCAAGAAATTGATGGAAAGCATCGGCCAGCCGGTTGTGGAGAGCAGGATTGTAACCAAGGTGAGAGAAGGAGAAGAATTTGCAAGAGGTGTGGGCTATCCGGTGGTCGTCCGCCCGGCCTATACCCTGGGGGGTACGGGAGGGGGAATTGCGTATAACGAGCGGGAGCTGCGGGAAATACTCAAGCAGGGCCTGGGCTTGAGCCGCGCAGGACAGGCCATTGTGGAGAAGTCGATTATCGGATGGCGGGAAGTTGAATACGAAGTGATGCGGGATGGAAAGGGAAACTGCATAACGGTCTGCAATATGGAGAATATCGACCCCGTAGGCATTCATACCGGAGACAGCATAGTTATTGCGCCATCCCAAACCCTTACGGACAAACAGTATCAGATGCTGAGAACGGCTTCCCTCACAATAATTGCGGCCCTTGAAATCGAAGGCGGATGCAATATACAGTTTGCGCTGCATCCCCAGACCGACGATTACTATGTTATTGAGGTAAACCCGCGGGTGAGCCGGTCCAGCGCCCTTGCTTCCAAGGCGACTGGATACCCGATAGCAAAGGTGGCGGCAAAGATCGCAGTCGGGTACAGCCTGGAAGAAATAGAAAACAAGGTTACAGGCAAGACAAAGGCATGCTTTGAACCAACCCTCGACTATGTTGTCATCAAAATGCCCCGCTGGCCCTTCGACAAGTTTGTGGAAGGGGAAAGGCATCTTGGCACCAGGATGAAAGCTACAGGAGAGGTTATGTCCATTTCCAACACCTTCCAGGGGGCCCTGCTCAAAGCGATACGCTCGCTGGATATGGGCATCTACAGCCTGGATATCAAGAGACTCAGGGGGATGGACATAGAGACGATTAAGAAAAAGCTGAAAAAGGGCGATGATGAGCGGCTGTTCATCGTAGCCCAGGCCCTCAAAAAGGGGCTGAGCGTCGGGGAAGTCTGCGGCCTCACCGGCATACATCCTTATTTCATTTCAAAGATCAAAGAGATTGCTTTGTACGAGGAGTATCTGAGAGGAAAACGGTTGGAGGAACTTACACGGGATGATATACTTAAGGCTAAGAAGATGGGCTTTTCAGATAAGGCCATAGGGGAACTGACCGGCTCATCGGTGACGGAAGTATTCAGGTTCAGGGTGGATAAGGAGGTGCTCCCGGTCTATAAGATGGTTGACACCTGCGGCGCTGAATTTGAAGCGGTTTCTCCCTATTATTATTCCACCTATGACAGCGAGGATGAGACGCTGCCCGATGAAAACAGAAAGATTATGGTCATAGGGTCCGGGCCCATCAGGATAGGCCAGGGCATCGAGTTTGACTACTGCTCGGTGCACTGCGTGAAGGCCCTGTCAGGGATGGGTATCGAAACAATAATAGTTAACAACAACCCGGAGACGGTCAGCACGGATTTTGATATATCAGACCGGCTGTACTTTGAGCCGATAACCGAGGAGGACGTGCTGAATATCATATGGAAGGAAAAGCCTGAGGGGGTAATACTTCAGTTCGGCGGGCAGACATCGATAAAGCTGGCGGGGTTCATGGAGAAAATGGGCATCAAAGTGCTGGGCACCCAGCCAATGTATATCGACATGGCAGAGGACAGGAAGAAGATGGACAGACTCCTGGAAGAGCTGGAAATACCAAGGCCGGAGGGAATAGGCGTCAACAGCGTGCAGGAAGGTATCGCAGAGGGCGAAAGGCTGGGATATCCTCTTCTCATAAGGCCGTCGTACGTTTTAGGGGGCCAGGGGATGCAGATAGTGTATAATTCCCATGACCTGAAGGGCTACCTTGAATTCGTGTATACCTACCCCCAGAAGCATCCCGTGCTGATAGACCGGTATCTTGTGGGCAAAGAGGTTGAGGTTGACGCGATCTGCGACGGCAAGGATGTGCTGATCCCGGGGATCATGGAACACCTGGAAAGGGCGGGCGTGCATTCCGGAGACAGTATTTCCATCTATCCGCCGGTAAATCTGACTCAGCAGGTAAAGGATACGGTGGTTGACTATACCCGCAGGATTGCGCTTGCGATGAAGGTTCAGGGAATAATCAATATACAGTATGTTGTATTTGAGAACAGGGTATACGTAATAGAGGTGAACCCCCGGTCAAGCCGGACGGTACCCTATATAAGCAAGGTTACCGGGATACCGATGGTGGATATCGCTACCCGGACGGCCCTGGGGGAAAGTCTCAGCGATATGGGGATACAGGGGGGACTTTACCCGGAGGCATCCTTTGTCGCCGTCAAGGTACCGGTTTTTTCGATGGATAAGCTTCCGGATGTGGAGACCAGCCTGAGCCCAGAGATGAAATCGACCGGTGAGGTGCTCGGTATAGGAGAGAACCTGCTGCAGGCCCTGTACAAGGGGTTCATGGCTGCGGGTGTAAGGATACCCCAGGGAGGCAAGGTGCTTGCCTCGATTTCCAATGTGTGCAAGGAGGAATTCCTGCCAATAGCGAAGGAACTCTATGGTATGGGGTATGAGCTTGTGGGCACGCTGGGAACTTCAGAATTCCTGAACAGAGAGGGTATTCCGTGCGGCAGGGTCAACAAGATTGGAACGGGAAGTCCTGACATAATGGATAGGATGGACAGCGCAGAGTTTCAGCTTATAATAAACACGCCCACAAAGGGCAAGGATTCGAGGACCGATGGTTTCAAGATTAGAAGGAAGGCGGTGGAGAGTTCTATTACCTGCCTTACGTCGATAGATACCGCAAGGGCTTTGGTTGACGTCATGAAATACGTCAGCAGGCTTGAGGAAGTCAAAATCTTCCACCTGGGGGAGTTGAAGAATGAAGCTGGTAGATAAGTGTCTGATAGTCGAGAACAGCGAAATCCAGGAGAATATTTTCAGGATGAAAATTTTAAGTCCACAGATGTGCTCTATTGCCCGGGCCGGGCAGTTCCTGCACATAAAATGCGGCGGGAATAAGCACGCCCTGCTTAGAAGGCCTATCAGCCTGTCGTATAGGCTCGCCGGAGAGGATACCCTGGTTATCGTATACAGGGTGGAAGGCCAGGGTACGCAATTCCTGTCCGAGCAGAAACCGGGAGTAAAGATTGATGTTATGGGCCCCCTGGGCCGCGGCTTTGCTGTGGACCAGGAATACGGCAGGGTGGTGCTGGTAGGAGGAGGCATGGGTGTGGCGCCCCTGGCAGAGCTTGCAAGGGTGTACGGGAATAAGTGCACTGCTTTATTGGGTTATAGGAGCGAGCCTTTTCTCACCCGGGAAATAGGTGCTGAAGCGGGAAAACTTTTGGTTGCGACCGAGGACGGCAGTGAAGGGCACAGGGGTTTCGTGACAGACTTGCTTCCACGGGAATTATCGGAACAGACGATAGATTTGGTGTACTGCTGCGGACCCCGTCCCATGATGAAACGGGTTCTGGATATATGCCGCACCCATGGGGTGAGGTGCCAATTGTCACTGGAAGAGAGGATGGGGTGCGGTATAGGCGCTTGCCTTGTGTGCAGCTGCGCGACAAGGGACAAGAATGGAAACCCCGGATATTCAAGGGTATGCGTCGATGGGCCGGTGTTCTGGGATGATGAGGTGATGCTGGATGGATAATGTAAATCTGGAGGTGGATATTGCCGGGCTCAAGTTAAAAAACCCGGTTATTACCGCCTCCGGTACCTTCGGGTTTGGTAAGGAGTACGGAGAATTTTATGATATAAGCAGGCTGGGAGCCATTGTGGTCAAGGGTCTGACACTAAACCCGCGCCTGGGGAATCCGCCTCCTAGGGTTGCTGAGACACCTGCAGGGATGATAAACAGCGTTGGGCTTCAAAACCCTGGAGTTGACCGATTTCTGGAGGATGAACTTCCCGGGCTGCTGGACAAGGGTGTTTGCGTCATAGCAAATATAAACGGAAACACCATAGAGGACTACTGCCGGATGATGGAGAAGCTGGACCGGTCGGGGGTATCTGCGGTTGAGCTGAACCTGTCCTGCCCAAATGTCAAGGAAGGCGGGATGGCCTTCGGCGTAGAGCCGGAGATGGTTTGTGCGGCAACCAGGGAAGTGAGAACGGCCGGTGAGAAACCGCTCATAGTGAAGCTTTCACCCAACGTAAAGGATATCGTTGAGATAGCGCTGGCGGCTCAGGAGGGCGGGGCGGACGCCCTTTCGCTCATAAACACCCTGCTGGTCATGGATATAGATATAAAAACCCGCAGGCCGACGCTGGCAAACATATTCGGAGGGCTGTCCGGACCGGCCGTGAAGCCCGTTGCCCTGAGAATGGTGTACCAGGTTTGCGGCGCGGTCGGCATACCGGTCATAGGCATGGGAGGCATCAGCGACTGGCGGGACGCCGTCCAGTTCCTGCTGGCGGGCGCCCGGGCTGTTGCCGTTGGCACGGCTAACTTTGTAAACCCCTATGCGCCGCTTGAGATAATAGACGGGATAGAAAGGTATTTGACGGAAACGGGATTTTCGTCGGTGAACGATATCATAGGGAATATATCAGTGACCAGTGGTCAGTGACCAGTGGCTAGTGATCAGTAAACAGTAAACAGAAAATCAGTGGCTAGTGGCTAGTACCTGTGAACTGAGAACTGTGATCTAGCACCTAGTACCTAGTACCTAGTACTACTTTGTTAATTTGCCGACTTCAGGCTGTCATTGCGAGGATCAATAGCGACGTGGCAATCTCAAATGCTGTTACAATGAGATCGCCGCGCTTCGTTGCACTGCGTTCGCGATGACAAAAATGGAACTTTTTCAATAAGTAATGGGATTATAACAAAGTAGTACCTAGCACCTATGATCTGTGTACTGTGATCTATGATCTACCAACTACGAACTACGAACTACCAACTATGAACTACATATATGGAGGGATTCGATTTGGAAAAACAGGGCATTATGGAGATATTCGAAAAAACGGGCGCGGTGATGAAAGGCCACTTTTTGCTGACATCCGGCCTGCACAGCGACACGTATATTCAGTGCGCCAAGGTGCTGCAGTACCCGGAATATACTTCTTTGCTTGTGAAGGAGATAGCGGACGCGTTTAAGGACGACGGGATCGAACTGGTTGTGGGCCCGGCCATGGGAGGTATTCTGATTGCCTATGAGGCAGGACGCCTCCTTGGAGTACCCGCCATATTCACCGAGAGGGAAAACGGGAATATGACTCTGAGGAGGGGCTTCGATATACCGGAAGGTGCGAAGGTCCTGGTCGTTGAAGATGTGGTGACAACCGGGGGGTCGGTAAGAGAGGTGATCGACATAGTACGGGACAGGGGCGCGCAGGTGGCCGGAGTTGGCCTGCTCGTTGACAGGAGCGCCGGAAAGGTGGATTTTGGGGTCAAAAAGGCTGCGGTGCTTACCCTGGACGTGAAGAGCTATGAACCGGGAGAACGGTGCCCGATATGCGGCACAGGAGCGCCCGCCGTCAAGCCGGGCAGCAGGAATATCAGTTAAGAATAATAAATAACATTTTAATCCACCCCTCTGAATACAATCATAGGGGTGGTGTTTTTATGTTAAAAATGGATATAGGTAAGAGAAAACTCCTTGCCTATGCAGCTGTGCTGGTTATTGTTGTGTTAGGTTTCAGCCGCGTGTACTCTGGTATAACCGGACGTGAGGGCGATGCCTCGAAGCTGGGCATTCCGTTGAAAACCGCAAATAGGACGGAAAGCATCTTTAAGTTTGTGTCACAAAGGGCTCAAAAGGATATCCTGGATGTGACGCTGGAAAACGCAGGATACGGTAAATGGTCCAAGTTCAAGAAAGAGCTCAAGGTCGTGACTGCAAAGGCACAAATCATTCCCGGCGGGGAAGGAGAATTCATCGTTGCGGTGTCTCTTCCGCCCCAGGAAGGCATGGTTGCGGTATACACAAGACAGGGGGACAGCTTTGCCTATTTGGGCAAGATCGGCAATCTGCTTCCGGTCACCGGGCTGTCGGAGTTCAGTGGTATACCAGAGGGCCGGCATGTGCTTGTCGTAGACCAGTACCAGGACGAGATGCTGGGAGCATTTTTCAACTCCGGCTACAAGGACTATTTCATCTGGGAGGAAGGCAGGATGAAAAGGGTATTGGGCTTGACCACAGAGTACAGCGCCTACTGGAACCAGTCCTGGGAAGGCAAAAAGAAAAAAGCCGCTTGGTTGTGGTTAAGGCAGGAGCCCGGTATTGCATATGATGAACAGGATGGGTCAATCATGGTGGAGTACAAACAGAGCCTCCTGCGGTCGGTGACGCATGATACCAATAATATCCCGGGAGAAGAAGAATTTGTTGTAAGGGACAGCAGGGTTGTTTCCAATAAGTATGTTTGGAGCAGTGAATGGGGCAGATACATATTGGGTGAATACAGGGACAGGGCCTCGGGTGAAAGGGTCGCACTGCTGGAGGATTTCAGGAACAATATCTCAAACCTGGTTAAGAAAAAGGAACACGACCTTGCGAAGATTATAGATGCACGGGGGCAGGTAAAAATTGTCCCGTTGGACCAGCTTGAGTAAAGAGGGAAAAGGCACTTGAGGTAGAATAACAATATAAGGAAAGGGGACACACCGCTGCGATTCGCGGGTATTCCTTGCCGCGGAATGTCCCCGATTTATACGCAGTTGGCAGATCGCAGGTGATAGATCACAGGCACTAGCCACTAATCAGATGACACTATGGAGGAGAACTATGGAAGAAAACGAGAAGGTGCAAGACAGCAGGAAGATAGGCATATCCCTGGTGCTGGCTGGAGGGGTTTGCTGGGGATTTATCGGCATATTTGTCCAGGCCATCGGGCCGGTTATCGACCCCTTTACACTATCCATCCTGAGGCTGGGTGCTGCCAGCCTGCTGATGGTCCCCATAATAGTCCGGCAGAAGGGCTTTAAGGCGTTTATAATACCGAGGAAGAACCTGCGCTTCTTTGTACTGTTCGGCCTTGCCTACTGGGCGGTTTACCAGATACTGTATTTTACGGCCATCCAGATGATTTCTGCGGGGGTTGCGGTTGTCCTGCTTTATACGGCTCCCTTTTTCATAATAATTCTGGCAAGGCTGTTTCTTGGGGAGGCAATGACGGCCAGAAAGGTGGCTGCGTCGGTGCTCGGGTTTATTGGGGTCGGGGTCATGTTCAGTTCATGGGCTGCAAGCCCTTCGCAGGGAATGGCCGCCGGAGGTCTTATGGCCCTGGGGGCAGGGTTTTGCTATGCAACATATTATATTTACGTTAAGAAGGCCTTGGCAAGCACCGACCCCCTGGTGACGTCCTTCTATTCCATGTTCTTTGGGTTTGCTTGGCTGACGGTGGTGACGGCGGCGTTCTTCCGGGGCAGGGTGGCCTTCCAGCCAGATCTGAGGACCATACTCCTCATCATAGGGCTTGCGGCCGTATCCACTACCATTGGCGGTACCCTGAACATCCTGGGGATGAGGAGGATAGAGGCGGGGGAAGCCGGCGTATTTGCACTGGTTGAGCCCATAACGACGCTCATTGTGAGCCGGTTCCTGTTCGGCAGTACGCTGCAGGGCTGGCAGGTAATCGGAGCGGCGATGATACTGTTCGGAGGCTACCTGGTATACAGGCAGCCTGAATAGTATAATAAAATATTACATTGGTCTTTGACCAGCAAAGCAAGCGGGAATCCTTTATTGCAAAAAAGGTTCTCGCTTTTTTATGTTGTATATTCAGCAATATATTTCCCTTCCGTAGATCTGCTACAAAATTATGGGATATACCTGCCTTTATAACTTTTGTAATAATTACAAAAATTGTATCTTTATATTATTAATTCTATAAAACATAAGGGTTATTTTTTATGTTAATATAATCTAAAAGCATATAAAACAAAGCTGTTATAACGATTCTTAAAGAAGGAATTTTTATATTCAGATCACTTGCCGTGTGGTGCTCACAGGTACATAAAGCAAAAGAGGATTACTGAACAGATATAAAAGCCGGGACGCCGGCCTTTAATATAATAAAATACAAGAAGGGAGAGGGAAAAATGAAAAGCAAAGAGTTAATCAGCATGCTATTGATTTTTGTTTTAGCCGTGTCTCTACTGACCGCTTGTTCAGGCCAAGGAGCAGCCAATGATGCGTCTCAAACAAAAAAATTATTGTTCCATGTCAATGGAAACACGCCGTATATTAATTTGGACCCCAGTGTAGAAAACTCAAACGGTGTCATGATACTGCAAAATTGTTATGAAATGCTGACGTATTACAATTATGAAACAGGAAAAATCGAGCCCATGCTTTCGGAAAGCTGGTCTACCAGTGAGGACAGCAAATCCTGGACCTTTACCGTCAAAAAAGGAGTAAAATTTCACGATGGTGCGGAACTGAATGCGGAAGCAGTCAAAAAGTCCATCGATAGAACGATGGAATTAGGCCTTGGGGCCTCATTTATTTGGGACAGTGTTGAAAGTATAGAAGTGGTCAGTGATTATGAGGTCAAATTCAATTTGAAATATCCTGCGCCTATAGACCTGATCGCATCTGCAGCTTATGCTGCATTTATTATATCTCCCAATGCGGTGGAACAAGATAGCGATTGGTTTAACCAGGGAAACAGTGCGGGAACGGGTCCATATAAAATTCAAAAAGCAGTGGCAGGAGAAGAAATCGTATTGGAAAGATTCGACGATTACCGGAAGGGATGGAAGGATAACCAATATGATACCGTTGTCGTCAAAAAAGTTCCTGAGAGCAGCGCCAGAAGACAATTGCTGGAAAAAGGGGAAGCACAGCTGTCTGCCAATTTCTCTACAACGGATATACAAGCGATGAAAAAATCAGATACGGTGCAGATTGTTCACAGGCCTCTATATGATACTGTGGTCGGCTGCCTGAATACGGAGAAATATCCTCTGAATAATGTGGATTTCAGAAGAGCATTAAGCTATGCTTTTCCTTATGAAGAAACAGTGGACAAAGTTCTGGAGGGACAGGGGGTGCAATCCCACGGATTGATTCCATCCGGACTTTGGGGGCACAGTGAGGATTTGATGCAATATACCTGTGATCTGGATAAAGCCAAGGAATACCTTGACAAATCCGGTGTTCAGACAAAAGGACTCACCCTGGAGATGACCATTAGTGCAGGCTATGATGAATATAGAAACTTTGCACAGCTCTATCAGATTAACCTGAAAAAGCTTGGTATTAACCTGGAGATCAGAGAAATGTCCTGGGATACGCAATGGGAAAAAGGCAAGAATCCCAATCCCAAAGATAGACAGGATATATTCCTGTTCATATGGTGGCCGGATTATCCAAGTCCCATAAGCTGGTTTGAAGGAATGGTCCGTTCAGAAGACAAAGTATTTTTCAACCTATCTTATATTAAAAATCCCGGTCTGGATGCCAAAATCCAGGAAGCTTCTACCCTTACTGTTACCGATAGAGATAAAGCAGAACAGATTATAATAGATATGCAAAAAGAAATAATTGATCAGGCATACTTCCTCCACTTGTATGATAAGTCAGCTACCTATGCCATCAACAAAGATATTCAAGGCTTTACGACCAATCCTGCCTATCCAACGGTCGTTCGCTACTATGAATTGCATCAATAATCAAGCATTGATATTTTTAAGGGGAAATTATAATGAAAACATATATTTTTAAGCGTATATTGACCGGCATGATTGTGCTTTTGGGAGTTATTACGATTACTTTCATTATGGCAAGAGTAATTCCATCTGATCCAGCTGCGAAGTGGGTTGGCCCTAAGGCCACCCCTGAGCAGATTGCTTTAGCGGAAAAAGAGCTTGGGTTGGATAAACCAATGCCGATACAGTATGCGAATTATCTAAAGGAGTTACTGAAAGGCGATCTTGGCAGGTCTTTGAGGACGAAACAGCCTATTACAAAGGAACTGGCTTTGTATATCCCGGCAACACTTGAACTGGTTTTGTTTGGCTTTGTGCTTGCCGTCCTTATAGGAATACCTTTAGGGATATATTCTGCCAAAAAAAAGGATAGGCTGCTTGATCATATCAGCAGATTTTTTTCAATTGGATTTGTTTCATTGCCTGCATTCTGGGTCGCCCTATTTTTGCAGCTTGTTTTTTATAAAGGTCTGGGCTTGTTGCCTCTTGGCGGAAGAATCAGCATTGAAACAACCATATTCCATAGGGTTCCGGATGTAACCGGCATGCTTTTGGTTGACAGCCTGATAACGGGCAATTTTGCCATTTTTAAAGATGCCCTTATCCATATCATACTGCCGGGAATTACCATCGCTTTGTATCCCATTGGCCTTGTTGCCAGAATGACCAGGTCGGCGCTGCTGGAAATATTGAACGAGGATTATATCGCCTCCATCAGGTCATACGGCGTTTCTGAAGGAAAGGTATTATGGAAATTTGCCCTTAAAAATACATTAGGGCCTACGGCAACGGTTCTGACATTGTCCCTCGGCTACACGTTGGTCAATACATTTTTAGTCGAGACGATTTTTAGCTGGCCCGGCCTGGGAAGCTATGTTGCCACGTCGGTAATCACTTTAGATTACCCCGCCATCATCGGGGTAACTATATTTTCCGCTACCTGCTATGTCATACTGAATCTCATAGCGGATCTAATAATTGCGTTAGACCCCCGCGTAAGATTTTAGAGAGGTGAGCATATGAACAATCATGTAATCAAAGAGACCATGAAGCCCAAAATCAAAGCATTCCGGGAGTCTATCTATTTACTGACGCGCAATAAGCTAACGGCAATTGCATTATATATTATTCTGCTCATTGTGCTGGTTGCCCTATTCTCACCCTATATTATCCCGTACCCGGAACATATATCCGACGAAGCGAATATCAACAATAAGTTTCTACCGCCTTCAGGCAAGCATTTCTTTGGGACCGATGAGATCGGAAGAGATATTTTCAGTCGGGTGCTTTATGGGACCAGGGTATCCATTACCACCGGCATACTGAGTGTCGGGCTGGCCGTTCTGATTGGTGTCCCCGTCGGTGCCATAGCAGGCTTTATCGGAGGAACCATAGATGAAGTGACCATGCGGATAACAGATATGTTTTTGAGCTTTCCGCCTCTTCTTCTGGCGATTGTCTTGGTATCCATACTTGGCCCCAGTCTCAACAATGCGATTATCGCGATAGCCGTTTCGTGGTGGCCCTGGTATACGAGACTGGTAAGAGGACAAGCCATTTCCCTCCGGGAGAGAAAGTTCATTCAGGCGGCTGAAACCATAGGAACACCCAAGCATAAGATTATACTCAAGCATATTATACCCAATACCATATCTCCTGTAATTGTACAAGCCTCCATGGATATGGGAGGGGTTATCCTGACCATTGCTTCGCTAAGTTTCTTGGGTCTTGGCGCACAACCGCCTACACCTGAATGGGGGCTCATGATCAGCATCAGCAGAAAATATTTTCCTGATGTATGGTGGTATAGCATATTTCCCGGTTTAGCTATATTTGTAACGGTGCTTGCATTTAACTTGCTGGGTGATGGGGTACGGGAGATATTGGATCCCAAGACAAGGAAGAAATAGGAAGGAGGAACTGGAATGGCTTTTTTTGAAATGAAACAGCTTAAAGTAAACCACAATACATTTGATGGAAATAGATGTGTTCTGGATATCGATCACATCAGTATTGAAAAGGGCACTACTTATGGCATTGTAGGGGAAAGCGGCCAGGGAAAGACAGTAATGGCACTGACGATATTAAAGCTTTTACAGTGTCCTCCGGGAGAAATTGAAAAGGGCAAGATACTTCTTGACGACGTCAATCTTTTGGAGAAAAGCTCCAATTATTTCATGAAACAGGTCAGAGGGAAAAAAATAGCGATGATTTTCCAGGACCCCATGTCAACCCTGAATCCCGTTTTTACGGTGGGCGAGCAGATGGTGGAAGTCATCAAAAAAAACAAAAAGATAACAACAAAGGCAGCTACGAAGGAAGCGATCGACATGCTTAAAACAGTCCAGCTGGCGGACCCTGAAAACGTGTTGACGAAATACCCCCATCAATTAAGCGGTGGGCAAAGGCAGCGCATAATCATAGCTTTAGCCTTGTCATGCGGAGCAGAGCTTCTGATAGCCGATGAGCCCACCAGGAATCTTGACGTCACCATCCAGGCCAGTATCCTTAAGCTGCTTAAAAAACTGCAAAAAGAATATAAATTAACTGTACTTTTTATTGCGAACAACTTGAGTCTGGTATCGGCTTTTTGTGATAAAGTGGGGATTTTGCACGGCGGTAAAATAATAGAACAGGGCAATACGCAGGAGATCATCAATAACCCTCAGCAAGCATATACAAAAGTGCTGGTGGAAGCGATCGATATTAAAAAAGAAATCAAAAAAGATGATAATCCGGGAGACGTTATTTTAAAGGTTGAGAACTTAAAGAAATATTTTAAAGTTAACGATGCCCTTAATAGACAAAAAGGCCTGACATTAGAAGCGGTGGACGGAGTCAGCTTTGATATAAAAAGGGGAGAAGTTCTTGGTATTGTGGGGGAGTCAGGATGTGGGAAATCTACATTGGTCAATACCATACTGAAGCTTTTTGAACCTACGGCAGGCAGTGTATATTTTGAAGGTAAAAATATATATGCAAAAGATAAAGAAAACGCAATAAATATAAGAAAAGATATTCAGATCGTGTTTCAAGACCCCTACTGGTCATTAAATCCCAGGTGGCTTGTAAAAGATATTATTGCGGAACCCATCGACGTACATGAAAAATTGAGCAGTCTTGACAAACTGGAAAGAGTGAGCGAACTCTTAAAAATGGTGGGATTGAAAGAAAACGCTGCGTTTCAATATCCTCATGAGTTCAGTGGCGGGGAAAGACAAAGAATAGCCATAGCAAGGTCCCTGGCCTCGAGGCCCAAGCTTGTGGTGCTGGACGAACCGACTTCATCCATCGATGTTTTTTCACAGGCCCAGATATTGGCGCTGCTTCAACAACTGAAGAAAAAGTTTGAACTGACCAATATCCTTATTTCTCATGACCTTGGAGTGGTCAACCAGATGGCCAGCCGCATCATGGTCATGTACCTTGGCAAAGTTGTTGAATTTGGTCCGGCACGTGAAGTTTTTAAAGATCCTAAGCATCCCTATACTAAAGCCTTGTTTAACGCCATACCGGATATAAAGAAAATCGGTATTGAGCATCTGACTACTTTGGAAGGCAGTATTCCGAGCCCGATCAACCCGCCTTCGGGATGCAGATTCCATACAAGGTGCACACGGAGCAAAGAAGCGTGCAAAAGTATTGAACCGGAAATGAGGTATATAGGAGATAATCATTGCGTATCCTGTTTGCTTTATTCGGATTCATAGCTTCAGGATTATTCTGAAAGGAGGTTTTCAGTTGAGGGGCGTTATGGATAGGATACCTCAAAAGCAAGTGGGCATCATTATGATGGGGTCAGGAGAGGCTGAAAAAATCAGTGATGTGATCAATATTTTTGGAGAAGAAATTAAGGTACATGTAAGGGGGATCGTGGATGGCTATACTTACGAATATATACGGGAAAATTTATGGCCCAAAGACAATGAACCCTTTATTGTATCTAAAATAAAGAATAACCAAAATATTATGGTTTCGGAAGAAAAGGCAAAAAAGCTCGTCAATCTAAAAATACAGGAACTGGCGGATGCCGGAATTCATCATGTGCTTATCTTTTGCACAGGACATTTTGACAAAGCAACAGCAAAAGGCTGCATAATCATACCTGAAAACGTCATTTGCGGAATACTAACGGGCCTTGGCCTATCGTCAGTGGGGGTCATTGTTCCTGAAGAAGGGCAGATACCAGATTCCTTGAAGCAGTACGGTGCTTTTAATCCGATCATTAGAGCGGCATCGCCCTATAAAGATATGGCTGACCTGCGCAAAACTGCGGAAAAGTTCAGAGAGGAAGCGGTTGAACTGATTCTCACCGATTGCATGGGCTTTACTGAAGCAATGGGGGAGAGTGTCAGGAAGGCTTCGGGTAAAAATGTCCTTGTTCCCAGGGTATTGATACCTGCTATGATGAAGCATTTGATTTGAACACAATGATCACAAGGAGGAAGAAAATGAAAAAGTTAGACAGGCAGGATTTAATAGATATTTTAACCGGATGCGCCATCCTTGGAACCGGTGGTGGCGGAAGCCTGATTGAAGGCATTAAAAAAATAGATGCGGCACTAGATAAGGGTAAAGAGTTTATGTTAGTAGATTTTAGTGAATTGGAGGATGAAGACCTTATTGCAACGCCCTATTCCTGTGGCGCAATTTCACCGCTTACGGATGAAGAAAAAAAGAAATATGAGGGACTCCCCCTGCTGGATGAGGTGCCCCAGGTTGTGGCAGTGCGGGAAATGGAAAAATATCTGCAAAAAGAAATAAAAGCCGTTATTTCGACCGAACTGGGCGGCGGCAACACAGCCACAGCTTTGTATTGCGGTGCTATGGCAGGCAAATACATTGTAGATGCAGATCCGGCAGGAAGGTCGGTGCCTGAATTGCAGCATTCTACCTATTTCCTTCACGATATTGACATATACCCCATGTCGGTGGTCAATAAATTCGGGGAGTCCACCATTATAACAAAAGTAACCAATGACTACCGGGCAGAAGCATTGGTAAGGGCCATGGCCATCGTCAGTCAAAACAATATAGCGGTAGTGGACCATGTTGAAACTGTAAAAGTCATTAAAAATGCAGTAATTAAAGGTGCCATATCCCATGCCATGGCCATAGGAAAAGCTTTTCGGGACTCAAAAGAAAAGGAGAAAGATATTGCCAGCAAAGTGGCGGAGGTCGGTAAAGGAGCCGTCGTATTCAGAGGCACCATAACAGCCAATGAATGGGACACCGTGAATGGATTTACGGTAGGGGATTTGATGGTAGAAGGCAAAGGGGCTTATCGGGGAGATACGCTTAAAGTATGGTATAAGAACGAAAATATTATTACCTGGCTGAACGGAAAATACTTTGCCACGGTTCCGGATTTAGTATGCATATTCGATGAGGACCGGAAAGAGCCTTTATTGAATCCCTACGGGGATGTGGGCAAAAATATTTCTGCCATTGTCCTGCCGGCGCCTAAAGAATGGACCACAAAACGGGGTCTGGAGGTTTTTGGCCCCAGGAGCTTTGGATATGACATTGACTGGAAGCCTTTTGTATAAAAATGTATACGAGGTGATATATTTGAAGATAAAATTTATCGCGGCCGTAACCGGTGTTTCCGGTGGGAAAAAAGATTTACAGAAGAGGTATCTTGAAAAATATATCAGCAGCGGAACAGATATCCATTTTGAGGATGTGGCATATGGATTTCCTTCCATTGAGTCTGAAACCCATGGAATTTTCAATGCAATGGAAATCATACGAAAAGCCCTCCTGGCTGAAGAAGAAGGTTATGACGGGATATTTGTCAATTGCTTCGATGATCCCGGGGTATTTGCCCTTCGGGAACTGCTAAAAATACCCGTTTTTGGCGGATATTTGCCCTCCATGTTGACCGCCCTGTCTTTAGGAGAAAGAATCGGGGTAATCACAACAGACGGCCATGGCATACTCAGTGAGGAAAGAAAGGCGGCTCAGTCGGGATTCAGGGATAAAATAGCTGCTATTGAGCCTGTCGGACTGGGGGTACTGGCGCTTGGGGACAGGGATAGGCTGGTCACAAAGCTAACGGAGATTTGTTTAAGATATGAACAGGAATACAGGGTTCAGGCCGCCGCCTTAGGATGTACCGGCATGTACTATATCATAGATGAATTAAGAGCCAAGCTGAAAGCACAAGGCTGCAATATAGCTGTTATTGAACCCCTGGCAGCAGGTATTAAATTTTTAGAGACAGTGATTCAGCTGGGTTTTACCAATTCATTGAATTATCACTTAAATATGAAGGACATGAAGTGGATGCGCTAATACATAGTCCTGTTGCTGTTTTCAGCATTCCGGCTTTCACTTGCCAAATGTAAACAGTGGATGCGCTGCCAAATGTAAACATATGAGGAGAGAAAATATGAGCAGGGATATTTTTGATATAATCAATCATCGGGCAAGTTGCAGGAACTTTCTGGAAAAGGAAATACCAGAAGAAATCATGAATCAGCTTTTGGATGCCGCCTGCAAGAGCCCTTCCAGCGGAGGGTTTCAGACGTATTCCATCATTAAGGTGACACAAAAAGAAAAAAAAGAGCAGTTAGTCAAGCTTTGCAGGAATCAGAAGTTCATAGAAAAAGCCCCTGTCAATTTAGTATTCTGCATTGACTTCAGGCGCATTAAGCGAATCAATGAAGTAGAACCGGCTCCATTTATTGAAACCGATACATTTGCAAATTTCTGGATAGGCCTGATGGATGCTGCTATCAGCGCTCAAACCTTATGCCTTGCCGCAGAAGCCCTTCAACTGAAAACGGTTTATGTCGGGAATTTGATCAATAGGATTGACCAGGCTGCAGCCTTGCTGAATATTCCGGAATACGTATGCCCTGTCATTATGGTTACCCTGGGATACCCCGTATCGGCTCTCAAACCACCCTTGAGATATGATAGAAATATATTGGTTCACGAAGAGACCTATCAGGATATGGATATAGAAGCATTGATGAAAGCCTATAAAAATAAAGACGGGCAGCAGAAGATAAAAGCTTCGGAGAAGTTGGTAGAAAAAATATACCGCACAGCCCTGACCTATCATGGAGAAGCCTATGCGGAAAAATGCAAAAAATATATCCTAGATAAAGGATATATTTCAATGTATCAATATTGGTTCGGATGCTACTATATTGATGAAGAAGGGTTTCTAGATATGAAGGGCTATCAAGCATTTATGAAAAAGCAAGGCTTTCGCTGGCTTGAATAAGGATTATTTCACATTCAGTATTTTGCTGATTTTTAATGCAATAGAAACCTGCTCGATAAAACCAAAATGATTATCTTCAAAATTAAGGATTTTTTTTGCTACGGATATTCTGTATCGGATTGTATTTTCATGCTGCGCCATTTCATGGGCAGTTTTTTTATAGTTGCCGTCGTTTTTAATATAGATGGCGATGGTTTTTATTAGGTCCAGCTTGTGATTCTCGTCATATTTTGTTAAAGGCCCCAATATTTCCAACATATATTCTTTAAGAAAAAGCTTATCTTTTATCGGGTATAATATTTTGTATATGTTTAAGGTGTTGTAATAGATGATGTTGCTATAGGCAATATCATATAAGCTGTAGGCAGACATGCATTGGTTGATGCAAGTATTAAATTCCGTAATGTCGCTAAAAATATTGCTGACGCCTATTTTATAATCTGAGCTGTATTTGCTAATCAGGTTGGAAATTTGCGATACAATCAGTTTATATTTTTTGACATGATCATAGCTGAAAAAAGCCATCAGCCCATTTTTATATTTATAGGAATCAATATTAAGCATATTTTTTAAATCATTTCGTATTAAAGTTTCTTTTTCTAAAAAATGATGGTTGACCTTAGTAAAAATGGCAGAATAATAGGCTTTGAAGTCAATATTAAAATACTTCACCGTCTCTATCATTTCTTCTGCGGTAATATGGGGATCCAATATATCGTTTATTTTCCTTTCTGCAATGGTATCATATTGGTCGAACAAAACCATGCTAATGGCAGCAGTAATAATTTCTGCATAGGGAATGTTACTGTCAATCAGAATAATAGGGTAATTGCAAGCATTTGCCATTGAGATAATTTCTTCCGGTAGTTCCTTTAAATATTCATCAATGATAAAGACTCCCGCACTTTCATTTTCAATATAATACTTGAAAAAGTTAATCAGCTGCTCCGTACTATCCTTGACAATATAAAAGCTATTAATATATAGATCCCCGTTTCTGATCAATTTGCTGTTCAAAGTGCTATCGAAAGGGCAGTCATTAAAGGTGACCCGTTTGATTTCATTATTTAATCCATTTTTTCCGGCAATGATTTTTGCACCTTTCAGTAAATCTAAAGACAGCAAATTGGAAATTCGTATCGCCATATGGATCCCTCTGATCTATGTATAATTAATAATGATTTCACTGCACGAACTAAATTTTTATGATTTGATTGTACCTTGACAACTTCATGCAATAACCATTATTAGGAAAATACCAAGGATAATTTACAATTATGAGCCGGTTTTTGCTTCAAATTTAC